>JAHFVB010000334.1 GCA_023264755.1 Mycobacterium sp.
GCATCGCGTCGATCGACACCACTGCCGCAGGCACCATGTAGGCCGGCAGCTTCCCGGCCGCCTTTGCCCGCACGGTGGCCGGGTCGGCGGTCCCGATGACGTATCCCACCAGCCGCTTGTCGCCGGGCCGGTCCTCGCGAACGATCACCGCGGCTTGTTCGACGCCGTCCAGTGCGGCCAGCGCGGCCTGCACCTCGCCGAGTTCGATGCGGTAGCCGCGGAGCTTGACCTGCTCGTCGGATCGGCCCAGGTAGTCCAGTTGTCCGTCGGCCCGCCAGCGCACCAGGTCTCCGGTGCGGTACATCCGCGCTCCCGGCCCGCCGAATGGGCAGGCGACGAAGCGCGACGCGGTCAAGCCGGACCGGCCGACGTAACCCACGGCCACTCCGCGCCCGGCCAGATACAGCTCGCCGACCACTCCCACCGGCACGGGGCGCAACCAGTCGTCGAGCACGAACGTCGCGGTGTTGGGTAGCGGTGATCCGATCGGCACCACCCCCGCCTCGGGAGTCAACGGCGTGCTGACCACGGCGTAGATGGTCGCCTCGGTCGGGCCGTAGGCGTTGACCATCACCCGCACCGCGTCCGTCCAGCGCTCCACCTGCTCGCTCGGGCAGGCTTCCCCGCCCACCACCAACGTGACCGACTCGAGGCCCGTCGTCGGCAACATCCCAGCCGCGGAAGGGGTTTGGGAAAGCACGGTCACCTGCTCGGCGAGCAGCAGGGCGTGAAGGTCCTCCGGGGACGTGCCCACCGACTCGGGCACCACCACCAGGCGTCCACCGTGTAGCAGCGCACCCCAGATCTCCCACGCCGATACGTCGAAGACCAACGAGTGCCACTGCGACCACACTTGGCCGGGTCCGGCGGGCAGTTCGGGCGGCAAGGACCCGAGGAACGACGTCACGTTGCGGTGGGTGACGGCCACCGCCTTCGGCACCCCGGTGGTTCCCGAGGTGTACGTCATGTAGGCCACGTCGTCGGGCACCGGACCGGGCAGCGGGGTGGGAGGTGCGGCATCGATGCGGGGGTCGTCGACGTCGAGCACCGGCCCGGCGAAGCCCCCGAGCCGGGGCCGCAAGTCGGCCGTCGTGACGGCGGCAATCGGCTTGGCGTCGTCGAGGATGAACTGGATGCGGTCGTCCGGATGCGCCGAATCGATGGGCAGATACCGCGCCCCGGTCTTCAGCACCGCGAGGATCGCCATGATCGCCCCAGCCGATCGGGGTATCAGCAGCGCCACCGACTCACCTGGGCCCGCCCCGTCGGCGGCCAACAGACCTGCCAGCCGGTTCGCGGCCGCGTCGAGCTCCGCGTAGGTCGTGGAGCGACCCTCGAACGTCAACGCCAACGCGTCCGGCGTGCGCGCCACCTGCGCGGTGAACAAATCCATGATCGTCACGGGCGTCGGCTCGGGCGTCGTCGACACCGCCCGGTTGGCCCAACCGTCCATCCGGTGGCGCTCGGCCTCGTCGAGCACGTCCACCGACGACACGCGTCGGGTCGGGTCGGCCACCATGCCCTCGAGTACCAGCCGCAACCGCTCCAGCAACGTCTCGACGGTGCCCGCGTCGAACACGTCGGTGCGGAACTCGACCTCTCCGCCGATGCCCGCGAGCTCACCGGCGGGACTCCAGCGCTCGGCCAGGGACAGCGTCAAATCCGCTCGGGCGGTACGGGTTTCCACCGGCAACGGGCTGATCCGAACGTCGCCCAACACCAGTCCGCCAACCGGGTCGTCGGTGTCCTGCAGGCCGAAGTTCTGCCAGGCCAACAACACCTGCACCAACGGGTTGTGCGTCTGGGAGCGTGTCGGCTTGAGCCGGTCGACGAGTATCTCGAAGGGCACGTCCTGGTGTTCGAAGGCGGCCACGCTGCGCTTGCGGACCTGTGCGAGCAGGTCGCGGACCGTCGGATCGCCGGACAGGTCGACCCGCAACACCAGGGTGTTGACGAAGAACCCGATGAGGTCGTCCACGGCCGGGTCGCGGCGTCCGGCGATCGGAAAGCCAATGGGCACATCGGAACTGGCGCTGAGCTTCGACAGCAGCACCGCCAGGGCGGCCTGGACCACCATGAAGGTGGTGGCATTGTGATGCTGGGCCAGCTCGCGGAGCTGCTGTTGCAGCTCGCTCGGCCAGTCCACCCGTACCGTGGCCCCGCGGTAGTCGGCCACCGTCGGATAGGGCCGGTCGGTGGGCAGCTGCAACCAGTCCGGCAAGCCGGCCAGGGCCTGCTCCCAGAAGGCCAGCTGCGCGCCGATCCGACTCTCGGCGTCGCCGAAGTCGCCCAGTTGCTCCCGCTGCCACAACGTGTAGTCGACGTACTGCACGGGCAGCGGCGCCCAGCCCGGCGCGCGGCCCTGCTGGCGAGCCTGGTAGGCCTCGGCGAGATCGGACACCAACGGGGTGGTCGACCAACCGTCGGCGGCGATGTGGTGTATCACGGCCACCAGCACGTGTTCCCCATCGCCGACCCGGAAGAGCGTGGCCTGCAAGGGAAGCTCGGCGGCCAAGTCGAACTCGTAATTGCCCGTGTCCGCAATCGCGGCCTCGAGCCGAGCGGCCGGCCATCCGGTGGCGTCGATGACCTGCCATCCGAATTCGGCGTGTTCGGCGGGCACCACCACCTGCTGTGGGACGCCGTCCGACGCCACGTAGCGGGTGCGGAGACTCTCGTGACGCGTGACCACGTCGGTCAGCGCCGCCGCCAACGCCTCGACGTCGAGTGCACCGCTCAACCGCAGTGCCACCGCCATGTTGTAGACCGCGGACGGCCCCTCGAACTGGTCGATGAACCACAGCCGATTCTGGGCGAACGACAACGGAACCGCCGCCGGGCGCTCCATCGGTACCAGCGGGTCGAGGGCGTCGCCGACGCCACCGATGCGGGGCGCCAACTGCGCGACCGTCGGCGACTCGAACAACGCCCGCACCGAAATCCCCGCCCCCAGGGCCTTGTTGACCGCAGCGACCACGCGCATGGCCGACAGCGAATCGCCACCCAGGTCGAAGAACGAGTCGTCGACGCCGACCCGTTCCACCCCGAGCACCTTGGCGTAGATCCCGGCCAGGATCTCCTCGGTGGGGCCGCTCGGGGCGCGGTATCCGTCCCCGTCGCGGTACTCCGGGGCGGGCAGCGCGCGCTTGTCCAGTTTGCCGTTGACGGTCACCGGCAACGCGTCGACGACGACGACCGCGGCCGGCACCATGTACGCGGGCAGTCTTTCGGCCAGCGCGCTGCGCAGCTTGGTCGACTCTGCCGTTCCGACGACGTAACCGACCAGGCGCTTGTCGCCGGGCCGATCCTCCCTGGCAATCACCGCAGCCTGTTCGACGCCGTCCAGCTCGGCCAGGGCCGCCTGGATCTCGCCCAATTCGACGCGGTGCCCACGGATCTTGACCTGCTCGTCGGCCCGCCCCAGGTACTCCAACTGCCCATCGGCGCCCCAGCGCACCAGATCGCCGGTGCGGTACATGCGCGTCCCCGGCTGGCCGAAGGGGCAGGCGACGAACCGCGACGCGGTCAGGTCCGCCCGGCCCACGTACCCGACGCCCACACTGTGGCCGGCTACGTACAGCTCGCCGACTACCTCTGCCCCGACGGGGCGCAACCACGCGTCGAGCACCAATAGCGCGGACCCGGGCAACGGCGAACCGATCGGTACCGCGCCCGAACCGGGCTCCAACGGCGCACTGGTCGCCACCCACATCGTGGTCTCGGTCGGACCGTACTCGTTGATCATCACCCGTCCGGGTGCCCACCGGTCCACCAGCTCGGCCGGACAGGCCTCACCGCCCACCAGCAGCGTGACCCCATCCAAGCCCTCCGGCGACAACATGCCTGCCGCCGAGGGAGTTTGGCTCAGCACGGTGACCTGCTCGCGAACCAGCAAGGCATGCAAGTCTTCTGGTGACCGCCCGATCGCTTCGGGCACCACGGCCAGCCGCGCCCCGCGCAGCAGGGCACCCCAGATCTCCCAGCCGGAGATGTCGAAACTGTAGGAATGCCATTGCGACCACACCTGGCCCGGCCCGGGAGGTAGGCCCGCCTCGTCCATCGATCCCATCAGGTGGGTGACGTTGTGGTGGGTGATCGCCACGCCCTTGGGCACCCCGGTGGTGCCCGAGGTGTAGATGACGTAGGCCAATTCGTCGGCGGCCGGCAGCGGCAGGGCCGTTGCGGGGTAGCTCTCGAGCCGGGGGTCGGCGACGTCGATGACGGTCAGTTGGCGACCGTGCAGCTGTTCGGTCAGCTCCCCGGTGGTGATGACCGCGATCGGCGCGGCATCGGTGAGCATGAAGTCGATTCGCGTCTCGGGGTGAGCGGGGTCGATCGGCACGTAGGCCGCTCCGGTCTTGAGCACCGCGAGCATCGAGACGATGGCGTCGGCGCACCGGTCGAACAGCAGCGCCACTCGTTGGCCCGGACCGGCTCCGTGCTCGGCTAGCAACTGCGCCAACCGATTCGACGCCTCGTCGAGCTCGGTGTAGGTCAGCGTTCGCGCCTCGAAGCTAATTGCCGCGGAATCCCCTGCGGCGGCCACTCGTTGGGCGAACGCCTCGGGTATCGACTGCATTCTCGGCGCCGGCTCCGTCAGCACCGCCCGATTGCCCCACCGCTCCAGCTGCGCGTGCTCCGCCGGCTCCAGCAGATCCAGGGACGACACCCTGCGGGTGGGATCGGCGATCATCGAATGCAGTATGCGCCAAAACAGTTCGACCAGCGCGTCTACGCTCGCCGCGTCGAAGACGTCGGTGTCGTGTTCGATGCGCAGGACCAGTTCAACCCCGGGTAGGACTTGCACCGAGAGCGGGTAGTGGTTGGCTTCGCGCCGCTCGATGTCGGTGATGGCCAGCCCGTCGACCTCCGAAATGGCACCGGTGTTGATCGGGAAGTTCTCGTAGACGAAGAAGGTGTCGAACAGTTGGTCGTGTCCGGTGACGCGGTGGGTTTCGCTGAGCGCCAGGTGCTGATGGTCGAGGGTGTGGTTGTGCGATCCCTGAAGCTGGGTCAGCAGGTCGGCGAAGGTGGTCGCGGCGGAGACGTTCGCCCGCACCGGAACCGTGTTGATCATCAGGCCGACCATCGAGTCGGCCCCCGGCAGCTCGGCCGGCCGGCCCGAAACCGCCGAGCCGAAGACGACGTCGTGCTGGCCCGTCAGCATCATCAGCACTTGCGCCCAGGCGGCCTGCAGCACCGTGCTGACCGTCGTGTGGCAGGACCGCGCCAGTTCGCCGAGCGCCCGGGTGGTCTGCTCCGATACTGGGAACTGCTCCACTCGGCGCTGGCCCGACTCCGCCCGACCGGGCCCTCCCACCAGGGTGGGGGTCTCGAATCCGGAGAGCACGTCGCCCCAGGCCGCACGGGCGGCCTCGAGGTCGCGTCCGGTCAGCCAGCTGACGAAGGTCTTGAACGGCACCGGCGCCGGCAGCCATTGTCCGTAGTAGTTGGCGAACAGTTCCTGCAACAGAATCGGCAGCGACCACCCATCCATGACGATGTGGTGGTTGGTCAGCACGAAGCGGTACCGGTCTGCGGCGGTGCGGATCAGCGTCATCCGCACCGGCGTCCCGCGGGTCAGGTCGCAGACCGCGGCGCGTTCCTCGGTGCATACCCGTTGGACCTGCTCGTCGACATCGGCCCCGGAGTCGAGTTCGACGTACCGCCAAGGGGTTTCGGGATCGGCCGGGATGATTTGCACCGGTTGATCGAGCTGTTGGTGGAAGCGGGCCACCAGGTTGGGGTGGCGGGTGACGGCCCAGTGCACCGC
This sequence comes from Mycobacterium sp., assembly GCA_023264755.1. GTDB lineage: Bacteria > Actinomycetota > Actinomycetes > Mycobacteriales > Mycobacteriaceae > Mycobacterium. The sequence goes on from JAHFVB010000334.1 coordinate 5,774, forward strand.
GCCCTGCAGCCGGTCGACGTCCAGTGGCCCCGCCAGTCCGATGTCCACCTGCATGGCGTACACGTCGTCGTCGGACCCGGCCGCACTGCTGGCGTGGAACAGGAGGCCCTGCTGCAGTGGGGTCAG
>JAHFVB010000335.1 GCA_023264755.1 Mycobacterium sp.
GAACCAGCCGACGTCGTGTACGGACGCCTCCCACAGTTGCTGGTAGTCGGCGAAGTCGCCCCGGCCGGTGTCGGCCAGCCACGCCATGAACCTGGTGAGGTTGGCGGCCGCTACGGTCGCTGCGTCGGGTGTCCAATCGCCCGGCTCGGTCATTGCGCCCCTTCGTCATTCGGCACCGGTGCCCGGTCGTCGCCGAGCGTGTAGGCGGCCTCCATCAACATCCAGCCGGACAGCTGCACCGAGAGGTCCCGTTCCGGTATCTCGGAGGCGTTGACGGCACCTTCGACGAACTGCGCCTCCCCGCCGTCGTCCTTCGGCAGTTCGGCGGTGCGGTCCCAGAACGCCGAGAACAACGGCAACCCATCGACGGTCTGCCGGTTGTCCCAAGCCGCCTGCGCGGACGTCAGCACCAGGTGCTTGGCGGTGGCGCGCGCCTCGGCGTCCTCCGGCGACAGCTCGGGCAGGGTCACGGCGACCAGGGCCAGGTAGCGGGCCAGGATGCCGCCGAATAGGCCCCCGTCACCGCCTCCGGCCCCGACGATCACGCCGTCGGGGGCCATGTGGTCGCGGACCGCCGCCACCAGCCGATGGACCCGCAGCGCATGGTGGGTGTCCGCCGTGCGCGCCGCGAGCTCGACTTCGAGCCCGAGCACGACGCCCTGGCAGTAGGTGTATTGCGCGCGGACCAGCGAACCGCCCTTGATGCCGTCGAACACCAAACCCGTTTCCGGGTCGATCAGCGTCTCGTCGATCCAGTCCGCCATCTGCTGCGCTCGGCGGAGCCGATCGTCGTAGCGGGCCAGGAAGATGCCTGCGGGTCCGTTCGCGGGCGCGTTGAAGAACTGGTCCTGCTTGCGCCACGGAATGCCGCCGCCGTCCTCTGGCACCCACGCATTGAGGAACTGCTCGGACAGTTTCGCCAGCGCCTTGGGGCGCTCCACCCCGGCCAGCCGGCCGGCCCGTTCCAGGGCGATCGCCAGCCACGCCATGTCGTCGTAGTAGTCGTTGATCCAGCGCCCGGTGTTGCGCAACCGATGCGCGCGCACCTGGCGTTCGATGCCGATGCGTCGGGCCGGCTGCGGATCACGTACCTGCGCGTCGACCAGACAGTCCAGTAGGTGCGCCTGCCACCAGTAGTTCCAGTTCCGGAACAGCCGGTTGTCCCGCGTGGATGGCCACGCGACCACTCCGAGCTGGGTCCCCGGCACCTGCCACAGCTTTCGTAGATGGCGTTTGGCGATGGCCTCTTCGGCGCTGCCCGCGCGATTGGCCCACAGCTGATCCATGGAGACGATCCTGCCTTACCAGGCTGCGGTGAGGTCGGCATGTTGCGCGATCCATGCGTGCATCGCGATACCGGCCGCCACCGAGGCGTTGATGCTACGGGTGGAACCGAACTGGGCGATCGACAACGTCGCCGACGAACCCAGCCGCGCCTCCTCCGTGATGCCCGGTCCCTCCTGGCCGAAGATCATCAGGCAGGCCCGCGGCAGTTTGGCGTGCTCCAGCGGGATCGAACCGGGCACGTTGTCGACGGCCACCACCTCGAGTCCGGCCTCGGCTGCGAACTCGAGCAGCTCGGCGGTGCTGTCGTGGTGGCGCAGCCGTTGGTAGCGGTCGGTGACCATGGCCCCGCGCCGGTTCCACCGGCGGCGGCCCACGATGTGGACGGTGTCCACGGCGAACGCGTTCGCGGTGCGCACCACCCCACCGATGTTGGCGTCGTTGCCGAAGTTCTCGATCGCGATGTGAAGTGGATGGCGGCGCCGGTCGATGTCGGCGATGATCGCCGCGCGCGTCCAGTAGCGGTAGGCGTCGACGACGTTGCGGGCGTCGCCGTCGCGCAGCAGTTCGGGGTCGTAGCGCGGGTCGTCGGGGATCGGCCCCTCCCGTTCGCTTTCCCAGGGCCCGACGCCGGCGCCGGTCGACCACTCCGTGGGTCCCGGCCCTGGCTCGCTCACGACTTGGTCCACAGCCCGGCGTGGGTGCCGATCACCGACACCGACGCGTACAGCAGCGCCTGGTTGATCTCGCCCTGGGTGCACAGTGAGGCCCGCACCGCCACCGCGTCCAACGTGGCGTCCGGCAGCACCAGTAGCGACGCTCCGTACTTCGCGCAGGCGTGGGACAGTCCGGCACCGGGCAGCGTCGGCCCGACCAGGACCATCAGCGGCCCGCCGCGCTTGGCCGAGTCGTCGCGGTATTGCGATGCGAGCCCGGTGATCTCGAGGCCCAGGAGCATGTACCCGTTGCCGGAGAAGGCGTTCGGGTCACCCAGCGCCGTCGGGTTCAGTTGCGCACCGTCCGCCCGGAACGCATCCACGCTGGTGGACTTCAGCATCAGGTCGGTGTCGCCCGGATTGATCGGTCCCAAGCCGACGGGGAAGGCCGCCCCGTAGGCCACCGTCGTATCGGGCATCCGATCCTGCGGGGAGTAGGCGTATATCCCGCGCACCTGGCTCTGGTCGCGCAGCGGACCCAGGCACACCGTGCCCACCAGCTTGTCCGGCGTTGGCGCCGCTGCCGGGGAGAGGTTCAGACTCGTCACGTCGGCGCAGCCGCCCACCGCGAAGGACTCGATCGGATGCGCCAACGCGCCGTACAACCCGAACCGCAACGACTCGGCCTTGACGTGTGGGGCGTCGGTCTTGGCGACCGAGGCGTCCACGTCGACCAGCACGTAGTCGCCGTCGAAGCGCAGGTTGGCCACCGACACGTTCCATCCGAGCACCGCCAGCGACTCGCCGAGCTTCGCCGACTGGGCGCCGTAGCTGCGAGGGGCTTCGGCATCGCCCGAACAAGCCACCAGCGCGACCGCCGTGATCACGGCCACCAGCAGCGCGGTTAGGTTTCGCACGCGACCCTAGGTGCGGCCGCGGCCACGGCCGACGACTTTGGTCATGGCGCGCACCAGGTTTCGCGGCACCATGCGCCCCGCGGTCGTCAGCACCTTGTACTGCAGCCCCGGCACGATGACGACCTTCCCCTTGGCGACGTCGGCCAGGCAATCGCGTACCACGTCGGCCACCTCGAGCCACAGCAGGGACGGGGTGCCTGCCATGTCGATGCCCGCGCGCTCGTGAAATTCGGTGTGCACGAAACCCGGGCACAACGCGTGGATGCCGACGCCGGTGCCGCCGAGGCCGTTGGCCAGGCCCTCCGAGAACGAGATGACCCACGCCTTGGAGGCCGAGTACGTCGACCCGCGGCCCGGCAAAAGCCCGGCGACGCTGGCGACGTTGATGACGGTGCCCGCTCCGGCCGCCAACATCGGGGGCAGCGCGGCCCGGGTCAGCTGCATCACCGCGGTCACGTTGACGTCGAGTTGGGCCTGCAATACGGACAGCTCGGCCGACCAGAATTCGCCTGCGGTACCAATGCCGGCGTTGTTGACCAACACCTGCACCCCGGCGGCGAGCCGCTCGGAGACCTTCTGGCGATCCGCGGCCACGGCCAGGTCGGCGGGTAGCACCTCGACGTTGGCGCCGGCTTCGTCATGCAGTTCGGCGGCGAGCCGCTCCAGGCGTTCGACGTCGCGGGCGACCAAGACGAGGTCGTATCCGTCGACTGCGTAGCGTTTGGCGAAGCCCGTCCCCAACCCGGAGGTCGGGCCGGTGATCAGTGCAACTGGGCGTGACATGCCGCCAGGTTACTTGCCGCCGAATTCAGCGCTGATAGTGCGGCGACTGACGGCCGTTGCGCACCGGAGGACGCTGCTGCGTATAGCGGCCGACGTCGGCCCGGCCAGGCGCTTGGTCGCTGCGGCCGGTGGGCAGGGCGGGCGCGCCTGCGAGCGGACGGCTGGGTGCTCCCCCGCGCCTGGCGATGGCCTGACTGGCCGCTCCGTTGGGGCCGGGCTGCGGGATCGGCGGCAGTACGCGCAGCAGATCGTTGAACTGGCGGACGGTGAGCAGGCCTTCGTCCCACTGGGCGCGGGTGCTGCCGATCGGCATGCTGATCAGCGTCCAGTTCTGCTCGTTCCACATGATCTCGGCGCAGTCGGGGGCGGCGTGGGCAAAGGTGACCATGCGCCGGTCGCACGCGCGCCGGGCGGCGTCGAGGTTGGTGGAGTACACCATCCGCGGACCGATGGCGCCGAGCAGCCAGATGTCGCCTTCGCGCGGCTCCTTGATGTCCTTGAGCCGCACGTCGACGACGACGTTGGTGCCGACCTTGCGGTGCAGGGCGATGACGGTCGCGACGTCCTCGAGGTCGAAGATGAACACGGCCTCGCCGCGGATCTGACCGAGCACCACGTTCTTGGCGGCGACGTCACCCACGGTGGAGAAGACGCCACGCTTCCAGCGCTTGACGATGTCGTGCGATTCGTGTTCGTAGTCGAAGCCGTGCGATTTGGCCCACGACTTACGCCGCCTGCCGAGTCCTCGGCGGCGGTCGATGTCGACGTACAACAACACGGCCGCACCCACGAAACAGAGTGCGGACAACGTGAACCAGAGTGGGACCATTGCCCCCTAGCCTACTGGTTGGTACGGCTTTCGCCCGAACTCAATCAGGTCACAACCCCATTACATGCGAGTTCGGCGCGCTTTCCTGCCGCAATGGGCAGGAAAGCGCGCCGAAATCACGCCGGGACCGCTCAGCCCAGGATCAAACCGTCGCCGTCGGCGGTGACGTTCACCGGGACCACGTCGCCGTCGTGCACCTCACCGGCCAGCAGCAACTTGGCCAATTGGTCGCCGATGGCCTGCTGGATCAGCCTACGCAACGGCCGGGCACCGTACTGCGGGTCGAAGCCGCGTTCGGCCAGCCACTGCTTGGCGGGCAGCGACACCTCGAGGGTGAGCCGGCGCTGAGCCAGCCGCTTCTGCAGCTGCGCCAGTTGGATGTCGACGATCGACACCAGCTCGTCCGGCTTGAGGCTGTCGAAGACGATCACGTCGTCGAGCCGGTTGATGAACTCGGGCTTGAAGGCCGAGCGCACCGCCGCCATCACCTGCTCCTCGCTGCCACCGGCGCCGAGGTTGCTGGTCAGCACCAGGATGGTGTTGCGGAAGTCCACCGTGCGGCCCTGACCGTCGGTCAGCCTGCCCTCGTCGAGCACGGCCAACAACACGTCGAACACGTCCGGGTGGGCCTTCTCGACCTCGTCGAACAGCACCACCGAGTACGGGCGCCTGCGCACCGCCTCGGTCAGCTGGCCGCCCTGGTCGTAGCCGATGTAGCCGGGAGGCGCACCGACGAGCCTTGCGACGGAATGCTTTTCGCCGTACTCACTCATGTCGATGCGGATCATCGCCCGCTCGTCGTCGAACAGGAACTCCGCCAACGCCTTGGCCAGCTCGGTCTTGCCGACGCCGGTGGGGCCCAGGAACATGAACGAGCCGGTGGGCCGGTTGGGATCCGAAACGCCCGCGCGGGTGCGCCGGACCGCATCGGAAACGGCCTGCACGGCCTTCGTCTGTCCGACGACGCGTTTGCCCAGCTCGGACTCCATGCGGAGCAGCTTGGCCGTTTCGCCCTCGAGCATCCGCCCGGCCGGGATGCCCGTCCACGCGGACACCACGTCGGCGATGTCGTCGGGACCGACCTCTTCCTTGAGCATGAGAGCTTCTTGAGCTCTCGCGGTCGGCAACGCCGCCTCGAGCTTCTTCTCCACTTCGGGGATGCGGCCGTACCGCAGCTCCGACGCCTTGGCCAGGTCGCCGTCGCGCTCGGCCCGATCGGCCTCACCGCGCAGGGTGTCGAGTTGCTCGGTGAAGCTGCGCACGACGTCGATGGCGTTCTTCTCGTTCTGCCATCTGGTGGTGAGCTCGGCCAGCTTTTCCTTGTAGTCGGCCAGTTCGGCCCTCAGCTTCTCGAGCCGATCGACCGAGGCCGCATCCGTTTCCTTGGCCAGCGCCATCTCCTCGATTTCGAGGCGACGCACCAGGCG
>JAHFVB010000336.1 GCA_023264755.1 Mycobacterium sp.
GGGCGCTATCTCGCCGCCGCGCCGCTCGGTCGGCCTCTACCACTTGGCTTGGCAGCTCGACACCATCGACGAACTCGTCGAGCTTCGTCAGACCCTGCTCAGCGCGGGCGCCTACACCGGAGAGTCCAACCACGGCGCCACCAAGAGCGTCTACGGCGCCGACCCCGACGGCAACCAGTTCGAGCTCATGTGGATGCTCCCGCGTGAGGAATGGGGCCGCTACGAGAACTCCGCAGTCGTCGAACGCCTGGACCTCGCAGCCGAATTCGCTACCTGGTCGGGCGTGCCTACGGCCGGCGACATCGTGCACCACGAATCCCCGAGCAACGCCGCCCGACCCACCACGACGAATCGATGAAGGAGCACAGCCCCATGACCAACCCCGTACCACGCCTCGACGCCCGCCTCAGCCCGCACGCCCCTGCCGTGCTGAGCCTCTTCCGGGTGGTGTTCGGTCTGCTGTTCCTTTGTCACGCCACCTCGCATCTGTTCGGCTGGCCGCTGGCCTCGCAGCAGGCGCCGGTGGGAACGTGGCCCTTCTTCTACGCCGGCATCCTCGAGCTGGTGACCGCGGTCTTGATCACCGTCGGGTTGTTCACCCGCATCGCGGCGTTCCTCGCCTCCGGGGTCATGGCCTTCGCCTTCTTCACCCAGCACCTGCCGACCGGCGTCATCCCCATGACCAATGGCGGCGAACTCGCGGTCCTGTACTGCTTCGCGTTCTTCTTCCTATTCTTCGCCGGCGGGGGCACCTTCGCGCTCGACGCCCGCCTGCATCGCAGGTAGTGAAGGACCCGCGCACCGCTGTACGAGCGGTGCTGGCTGCGCTCCCATGACGTGGCGCCATGGGCGGCAGTCGCGGGTTCACGTCGAAGCCGGTGTGGTCACTTGGAAGGTCATCGGCGGCAATCTCACTGGTGCCGCGGCGGGAGCTCGGAGTACACCTGCCGGAACTTTCCGCTGCGTGGATGCAGCGCGGGAGCTTTGCCGTCCCGCTCGATCGTGACCGTGGTTGCACCGTGAGCAGACAAGAAGGCCGCCAACCGGTTTCGCATCGCGGCCCATACTGCTTGTTCGTCGCCAAAGCCTTCCGCGCGAAGGCGAACGGTCAGAGTCGATGGGGTGCGCTGAATCAGCTGGCAGCTGGCCACCCCGGGGGTCTCTTCGGCCACCGTGGCGATGGCCAGCGGGAGGACCTGAACCTCTCCGCCCCGAGGTGTGCGGAAAGTCAGGATGTCGTCGGAACGGCCGACCACCTGCATCGACGGGAAGGGGCTGCCGCAGGTGCAGGGATCAGCGTCCATCGTCACGCGGTCGCCCATCTGGTACCGGATGATTGGCTGAATCCTGTTGGCCAGGTTGGTAATCAGTACGCCGTCGGAAGGCCGCCCGGCCGGGACGGCACGGTTGTGCGCGTCGACGGGTTCGAGAAGGTACCAGTCGCTGTTGACGTGCAGCCGCTGTGCGGCGCATTCGTAGGTCAGCCCGATGGCTTCGGACGATCCGTAGTAGTTGCCGACCCGGCAACCGAATTCCGTGCCGATCAGGCGACGTTTCGCCGTGGACAGCGTTTCGCCTGCGGCGTTGATCAAGACGGGGTGGATGTGCAGCCGGCCGGCTCGCTGCTCGCGGGCCAAGGTTTCCAGAGCGCTGGGGTAGCCACCCAAGACGACGGGTTGAAAGGCATTGAGTTCCGACACGAGTTCGGCCACCGGGGTCAGGGCTGAGAAGAGCCGCTGCGTTCGCCCCCGCCACGGAATCTTCCGGACGCGACGGGCCATCATGGTGTTGCCCAGGAAATGTCCTCCGGTGACGAAGACCGCCGCTAGTCGACCGCGTCCGCGCAACAGTGCCCATACCGACGCCGGCGACAGCAACACTGCGGGCAGGGAGCGGCCATAGCCCAATACGTCGTAGACGCCCAAGGCGGTGTGATCGTGCAGCAGGATCGCAGGAATGCCCGTGGCTCCGGATGTCGTGCACACGACATAGCGCCCCAGGAAGTCGCGCCCAACGTTGTCCGGCTCAGCTAGGAAGTCCTCGACGCGCGTTCTGGTCACGGCTGGATCGGTCACCCAGTCGTCGAAACGGGACATCAGCTCGGCCTTGGTGACCACGGGCAATTGCCCAGGGCTGGAGAGCCGTTCGGGCACATTGCGATACAAGTCGCGATAGTAGGGCGAATACGTGCGGGCGTAGGCAACGAGGTCTTGTAGCCGCCGCTGCTGACGTCGAGCCACGCCTGCACGGCCCTGGCGAACCGTTCGGTACGCGTCAACCAAGGTGCCGACGTGCGTCATCCGAGCCAAGCCGGACCTCCTTCCGCCCTAGCCCCCTTTGGCCGACGCACCCGGGCTGGCACCCAACGTCCGCGCCATCCCCGTCGCGAACACTGCCTGGGGTTGCCCGCGCAGCTCCGCGGCGAGATCGTGCTCGAATGCGGGCACGCTCAGTCGTCGACGCCTCAGTTCGCGGTCCAACGCGGTGATGAACAAGCCCTCCCCGGGGCGGCGACAGCCGAGCACCGCCCGCTCGTTCATGACGTCTCGGGTGAGCGCAGCCGCCGGGCAGGCGGCCACCACCTCCGGAGAGGAGCGCATGTCGAGGGTGGTGACCACACCGCAGGACGGCGAGGCACCAATGCCTACGACGCCGGAAATCTCGATACCCGCCCGTTGATAATCGGCCACCTGCCTTGCCACCTGCCGCGCCAGGCGCCGGTATACGATCTTCGTCCACCAGAGGAACGCGCTCAGCAACACACCGCGCACTGCATATAGTGGACCACCCTTGGAGTGGTAGAGCCGTAGGCTGTGGCGCTTGAGCACACCGCCCCACGCCAACCGTTCCGGGCATGGCAGCTGGTGGATCCCGTGGCCCGCGGCGATCAGCTCAGCCACTAGCTCGGCGACGGCCCCGGGACGGGTTGCCCCACCCGCGTACCGGGTGTTCTCGTTCAGTAGGCAGTGCGATGTCAAGACGACGCGACGACTGCGCTCGTCGTGTAGCTGGTCGAGCAGTACGCGGGCCCAGTCTTGAGTCTGCGGCACGATCAAGAGCTCACGAGCTTTGGTTGGTCGTCTGAACCTACGGGCGGCTTGCTCGACCCGTCGGTCGCAGCCCTTGTCGGTTCCTGCACCTGCGCTGCCGGCTTCGAGCCCCAGCCGACGTACCCGAACAGCAGACTTGCCGCCGAGTAGAGGGCGGTCTCCGTCCACATGTACCCGACACCCCACCGTCGACCGAGAAAGACGGGCTCGTCGACGACACCGCGAGACGTAGCCACCGCATACGCGGCATGCGCCCAGGCGAGCGCGGCAAACGATCCCGAGAAGAACTTGCACACTTCGCGGTTCATGGTGTGTCCCTTCATTGCCTAGGTTCTGGTCGACCGTTGCGATCGAGGTGACATCGAGTTGATTCAGTGCATCGCCGCATGACGCAGCGGTACCTCGTTCGGCTACGCGTTGCCCGTCGACGGACTGCACATGCGAACTCAGTCTGGGCTCCCCCGCGAACCCCTTGCTAGGGACCGAAGTCCCCAACGGCCAGGGATTCCGCCATCAGGGAGCGGCCCTGATACTGCCGTGGCACCGGGTTCGTTCTGCACCCTCCAGCCAGGGACCTTCGGCACTAGCAAGACGACGCAGAGCTGGCTTGGCTTGCGCGTACGGCTACGAAGGAGGTCGACCAGGCGATGACGAGCGCCGAGTGCGATTCGTCGCTAGCGGTCACTGATGTGGTCCGTGGGCTGACGTCGGAGCAGGCCGCACGTCGACTGGCAGCCGATGGACCGAATGAGTTGCCGACGGCGAAGCGGCGCAACATCTTCCGTGAGGCGTGGGAGGTCATCCGCCAGCCCATGCTGCTCCTGCTGCTCGGTGCGGGCATGGTCAACTTCGTGCTGGCCGAGCCGCTCGACGGCATGATGTTGATGGCCTTCGTGGTTGTGGTCATCGCGATCTCGATCTATCAGGAGCACAAGACCGAGCGGGCGCTGACCGCGCTGCGCGATCTATCGTCACCGCGCGCGCTGGTGGTGCGAGACGGCGAGCAGCGACGGGTGGCAGGGAGGGACGTGGTGCGGGGTGACCTGCTGCTGCTGGCCGAGGGTGATCGGGTACCTGCCGACGCGGTGTTGATCGACTGCGCCAACTTCTCGGTCGACGAGTCCGCGCTGACCTGGGAGTCCCTGCCGGCGCGGAAGCTGGCGATCGAGCCGTCGACCCTTTCGACGGCCATGGGACGCGCCGGTGGGGATGCGACGCCATGGGTGTTCTCGGGCACCCTGGTGGTCAAGGGGCACGCCGTGGCGGTCGTCAAGGGCACCGGCGCCGCTACCGAGCTGGGAAAGATCGGCGCCGCGCTGCGAACCATCGAGCCGCAACGCACCCCGCTGCAACGTGAGATCGACCGCTTGGTGGGGGTGCTGGCGGTCTTCGGTGTCGCCGCGGCGCTGGTCGTGGTCGTCGTTTACGGGCTGACCCGCGGCAACTGGCTGGCCGGGCTGCTGGCCGGCATTGCGACCGCAATGGCATTGCTGCCAGAAGAGTTTCCCGTCGTACTGACGGTGTTCATGGCGTTGGGAGCGTGGCGGATGTCGCGCAAGCATGTGCTGACGCGCCGCCCCCCGGTGGTCGAAACGCTGGGTTCGGCGACCGTGTTGTGCGTGGACAAGACCGGCACGTTGACGCTGAACCAGATGACGGTGCGCCAACTGATCGTCGATGGGCAGACGTTCACCTGCGACGGGCACCCGCTGCCGGAGGCATTTCACCCCATCGCGGAGTTCTCCGTGCTCGCCTCGCCCATCGATCCGTTCGATCCCATGGACAAGGCGTTCAAGGACCTCGGTGAGAAGTACCTGTCGGGCACCTCGCACGTACACGCCGAATGGGAACTAGTCCGGGAGTATCCGCTCTCCGAAGACTTGTTGGCGCTGTCACACGTATGGCGTTCACCCGACAAGGGCCACTTCGTGATTGCCGCCAAGGGCGCGCCGGAAGCGATCGCCGACTTGTGTCACTTCGACGCCGAACGACTGGCAGCGCTGACCGCGCAGGTGGAATTCAACACCGCCGACGGCCAGCGGGTGCTGGCGGTGGCGTGCGCGCGATTCGGCGCCGAAGATGCACTACCCGCGCAGCAACACGACTTCGACTTCGAGTTCCTCGGGTTGGTCGGCCTGCACGACCCCGTGCGCCCGGGCGTGGCCGACGCCGTCGCCGAATGCCGACGCGCAGCGATACGCACGATCATGATCACCGGCGACTATCCTGGCACCGCACTGGCCATCGCTCGCGCGATCGGGCTCGACGACGGCGCTGGCGCCATCACCGGCGCAGAACTACAGACGATGACCGAAGCCGAACTGGCCCAGCGGATTCAGTCGACGCATGTATTCGCCCGGATGGTGCCCGAGCAGAAACTGCAGCTCGTCCGAGCACTGCAGGCCAACGGCGAAGTGGTCGGGATGACGGGCGATGGGGTCAACGACGCTCCCGCGTTGCGCGCCGCCGACATCGGCATCGCGATGGGCGCCCGCGGTACTGACGTCGCCCGGGAATCGGCCGCGCTGGTGATCACCGACGACGACTTCGCCTCCATCGTCGGCGGTGTGCGCCAGGGCCGTGGCATCTTCGACAATTTGCGCAAGGCCATGTCCTACGTCATCGCGGTGCATCTGCCGATCGTGGGGATGTCGCTCATCCCACTCTTCGTCACCGACTGGCCCCTCGTCTTGTTGCCCGTCCAGATAGCGTTCCTCGAGCTCATCATCGACCCCGCCTGCTCGGTCGTCTTCGAGGCCGAGGAAATCGATCCCAAGATCATGGATTCGCCCCCGCGCGGGCTGCACGCGCCGATGTTCGATGCGCACGTGCTGGCCATCGCCG
>JAHFVB010000337.1 GCA_023264755.1 Mycobacterium sp.
TTGGGGAAGATCATGACGTGCGGTGCGCCCTCGATGAGGATCTGCTCGGCGGCTTCGCCGTGCAGCGCACGCATCGCCGCGACGTAGTCCGGCACCCGCTGTTCGGTGGTGCCGAACCAGCGCATCGGTTCGGCGAACTTCCGGAACTCCGGACGCAGATCGTTCTCGCTGTGGCCGTTGCCCAGGTCGCGGGTGACGGCCGTGGAGGCGTCGCTGTACAGCGGCGCAATCGTGCTGCCGGTCACCCCGAAGATCGAGCCATGGACGAACTGGGGGTGGTACCCGTCGGTCTCGTTCTCCGCCAGCAACTTCCAGTTCGAATGGGTTTCGTGCCCCAGCCAACCCGCCGTCAGTTCGACACGGTTCTCCGGCGACAAGCGAACCAGTCGATCGATCTCGCCGGCGGCCGCCCCTAGGTGCTCGACCAACGACGGACCGTCTTCGGCGAAACTGCCGAACACGAAGCCCTGGTAGGAATCGACGCGTGCAACGCGGCCCATCGCGAGGTCGAGCTTGCGGGTGCCATACCCCTTGAAGAACGGGAAACCGATGAGCTCGCCGGAGTTGCGGAACGTCCACCCGTGCAGCGGGCAGCGGAAGGTCGCGGAGTTGCTCTTGGCGTCGTCACAGACCTGGTTGCCACGGTGGGCGCACCTGTTCAGGAGCAGGTGAAGCTCACCGTCCCGATCGCGGGTCATGATGACGTCCTGCAGGCCGAGCCGCTTGCGCACGTAATCACCGGGCTGGCTGACTTCGCTTTCGTGGCCGACGAATACCCAGGTGCGGTACCAGATCTTCTTCAACTCTTCGGCGAAGATGGCCGGGTCGGTGTACAGCGAGGCGTGCACCTTGTCCCGTTGGATCAGCGGTGCGACCCGACTGGCACCGGGTGCGCCGACCTCCGGGGGGTTGATCCCGGTCAGTCCTGAAGTCATTCTCGAACTCCTTCCTTGATGCCGAAAACGGCAGGGCGCTTTTCACGGAAAGCGGTGATGCCCTCGACGAAGTCGTCGCTTCCGAAGAGGGCGGCCTGGTGGGCGGCTTCCCGGTCCAGCACGTTGAACGGGGACAAGCCGGGGGCGACCGCGAGCAGGGATTTGATCACCCCGAGCGCTTCAGCGGGCCCGGCGGCCAAACGCGTGGCGTCCTGGAGCGCGGAGCCGAGCGCCGAGCCCGGTTCGGTGAGTGCGTCGACGAGGCCGATGTTCAATGCTTCCTGCGCGTCGATCGTCCGCGGCAACATGAGCATCTGGCGGGCGCGCGCCACCCCGACGCGGGTCGGCAAGGAGACGTAGGCGCCCATGTCCCCGGCCAGTCCGACCTTGGTGAACGTGGTCGCGAACCGGGCATCTTGGGCAGCCACGACGCGGTCGCACGCCGCGGCCAATGCCGTCCCCGCTCCGAACGCAGCGCCTTCGACGGCGGCGACGACGGGTTTGTCGGTACTCCAGATGGCTCGAATGACGCGCTGTGCCAACTGCGCCCGTTCCAGTGCGTCCTGGGGCTCCATCCGCTCCATCGATGCGATGTCGCCACCCGAGCAGAACGCCTTGCCGGCCCCGGTGAGCACGATGGCCCGCACGCTTGGATCGCGGTCGGCCGCTTCGAGGGAGTCGGCAAGTGCCAACCGCAGTGGGATGTCGATCGCATTGAGCTTGTCGGGGCGGTTGAGCGTCACGACGGCGACTGCGCCGATCTTCTCCGTCAACACGGGACCGCTGGTGCGCGGTCGGAACTCCTGAGGGGACGTGGTCACTGGAACCTCGGCGCCCGTCGTTCGATGACGGCCCGCAGGCCCTCCAACGCGTCGGCGGTACCGGAGAGTTCGGAGACGGTGCGGGCCTCCTCGGCCAGCCGCTGCTCCACCGATGCGCCGACGCCGTTCCAGACCAGTCGCTTGCTGGCCGAGAGCGCCTGCGCGGGTAACTTGACGAGCTGGGCGGCGACCTCTTCTGCGCGGTCCAGGAGCGCGTCGTCGGCAGCGACCTCGGTGACGAGCCCGAGCTGCAGGGCCTCGGCGGCGGTCAGGGTCGGGTTGGTCAGGATGATTCGTAGGGCCTGGCGCAAACCGACGAGCTGGGTCAGCGTCACCGACACTCCGCCGTCGGGTGCCATGCCGACACGGACCGCGCCCGAGAAGAACTTCGCCGATTCGCCCGCGATGACGATGTCGGAGGCACACACCAGGCCCAGCCCCCCACCGCCGGCGGCGAAGCCCTGGACCGCGGTCACCACGGGCACCCGCAGCTGGATCAATGCCGCCGAGGCCAGCTGCAACCACGCCGTCGCCTCACGCAGGTAGTCGGGTAGCCCGGCGCCCTTGGACTCGAAGGTGTGGATGTCACCGCCGGCGCAGAAGTTCCGACCCTCGCCAGTCAGTAGGACGACCCGGACAGCGGGATCCGCATGACACGTCAGAATGGCCTCGTGCAGGGCTTTGAGCAGCTCGACGTTGAGTCCGTTGGAGACCTCGGGTCGGTTCAGCCGTAGCCGCGCGATGCCTGCATCCACCTCGAGCGCGATGGGTGTGGTGGCACTGAAAGTGGTCACTGTGCTCCTCGTTTACTGAACGCCGATGCGCCATTGCGCCCGGCTCCTTGGCTGATGTGGTTCACGACCGCGACGAGTTCCTCGTCCAGTCCTGCCGCCAGGGGCTGGCTTAGGCCGGAGCCCACCAGCCGTTTGATCGTCACCAGGGCGCTGCGCTCACGCCCGGCCATGGTTGCCACGAATTGTTCGGCGGCCTGGTCGAATTCGGCCGGCGCGAAACTGCGGTAGGCCAAGCCCAGCCGGACGGCATCGAGCCCGGAGAGCCGGTCACCGCTGAGCAGCAACCCCATGGCCTGCTGCCGACCGACCAGTCTCGGCAGGCGCTGCGTGCTACCGCCGCCGGGAATCATGCCGAATCGGACGTGGTTGTCGGCGATTCGGGCGTCATCGCTGACCAGCACCACGTCAGCTGCTTGCAGCAGCTCGAACCCGCCTGCGGCCGCGACGCCCTCCACGGCCACCACGACGGGAACCTCGGCCGCGGCGATGGCGTCGCAGGCGGCCCGAAACGCCTCGAACAAGGTGCGCAGCGCGTCTGGGCCTTGCGCGCGGAGCCGCTCTACCTCGGCGAAATCCCCTCCGGCACAGAAGTTGCCGCCTGCACCACGAATGAGGATGACGTTCACCGCCGGATCAGCACCCAGCCGCACAATCGCCTGCTCGAGCTCCGTGGCCAGTGCGACGTTGACGGCGTTGAGTTGTTCTGGTCGGTTGAGGGTGATCCGGCCGATGCCAGCTTCCTCCGTGACCGATGCCGTGACGGATACCGAGGTCATATGTACCGACCTCCGCCGACTTCGATCACCGTTCCGGTGATGTAGCTGGCCAGCTCCGAGGCCAGGAACACCACCGCTCCGGCGACCTCGACCGGCTCCCCGGCCCGCTTCATGGGGACGTCGGCCTCCCGGGCGGCGAAGACCTCCGGTGGCATGGCGGCAGTCATCGGAGTGCGGATCAGCCCGGGTTGCACGGCGTTGACCCGAACGTTGTGGTGAGCCAATTCCTTGGCCGCGGCCTTGGTGAGGCCGACGATTCCGGCCTTGGCGGCGCTGTAGTTGGTTTGCCCTGGGTTGCCGGACTTGCCGGATAGGGACGAGATGTTGACGATGCTGCCCGACTTGGCCTCGCGCATCACCGCCGACGCCTCGCGCACGCCGAGCCACGTTCCGCGCAGGTGCACGGTGACGACGGCGTCGAACTGGTCGACGGTCATCTTCTTCAGCGACGCGTCGCGGGTGATGCCGGCGTTGTTGACGAACACGTCGAGCCGACCGAACTGGGCCACGGTGTCGGAGACCACGGCCCGCATCTGCTCCTCGGAGGTGACGTCGCAGGCCAGCCCCAGGCCATCGACCTCGGCGGCGGCGGCTTTGGCGGCGTCTCCGTCGAGATCGACCAAGACCACGTGGGCCCCGTGCACGTGCAAGGTCCTGGCGATTTCGAGGCCGATGCCCTGACCAGCCCCCGTGACGATGGCTACGCGTTCGGCAAGCAAGGGATCGACCATGAGTCGTGGGGCTCCAACCAAGAGGGGCAATTTCTAATCAATATTAAACTACCGGCTCGATTGCGACAACCACCTTCGACGTGCGCAAATTTCCCGACCCGCGGCATCGGCAGGCGCCATCCACATCGGCGGCCCGACGCGGGCCGCTTTACGGAATTTCGACGCCGGCCCGGCGCTCGGCTCGCCGAACACATTTTTTAGCATGTGTTAAATTGCGATTTTGCCGTCGGAGGATGGGGTTGCCGAGATGCCGAAACACCGTCTGGCCGTTAGCCCGGAGGAAGCCGCCGAGGGCGAGCTGCCGCCTCACGTCGTGAGAATTCCCTTGCCGCTGCCCCTCCGGGATCTGCGGGCGGTGAACGTCTACGCCATCCTGGGCGATGACGGAGTGACGTTGGTGGACTCCGGCTGGGCCGACGACGCCAGTGAGACCGTGCTCGTCGAAGCCCTTGCCGGACTTGGATTCACCCCCGAGGACGTCACGCGCATCGTCGTCACGCACCACCATTGGGACCACTACTCGCGGGCCATCGCTTGGCAACGGCGATACGGCACCACGGTGATGATCGGCCGAGGCGAACGGCATTCGATCGAGGCCTTCGACGAACGGACCGGCGCTTACCCGGAGCAGGCCCAACTGCTCGTCAAGGCCGGGGCGACCGAACTCGCACGTGCCATTGCCGGGCTGCCGTTGGAACCGTTCGAACGAAACGTGCCGTTGGGCCCCCCAGACGTCTGGCTCGAGGATGGGCAGCTCATCGATTGCGGGGGCGTCGAGCTGGTCGCCCGAGCCACGCCGGGCCATACCCGAGGCCACCTGGTCTACGAGGATCGCCGCGCGGGGCTCACCTTCACCGGTGACCACATCCTGCCCCGGATCACCCCGTCCATCGCCCTCGAGCGAGCCCCCGAGCCACTTCCGCTGCGGTCATATCTCGCGTCACTACGGCTCTTCCTGGACCTCCCCGACGCGGCGCTGCTGCCGTCACACGGCGCCATCACCGCGAGCGTCAAGGCGCGGGCCGAGGACCTCCTCGAGCATCATCGTGACCGGCTCGAACGTGCCCGCGAGTTGGTGGCGGCGGGCAACTCCACCGCTTACCAAGTCGCCCAGCAGATGCTGTGGACCCGACACGAACGCACCGTCGACGAGCTTGGACAAGTTCACGGCATGACGGCGATACTCGAGATGTTGGCCCACTTGGAACTGCTGGTGACGCGCGGAGAGTTGGACCGCGCCGAATCGGCGGCCGGTCACTCGCCGGGGGTCAACCACTACGTCGTCACGCCGAAGGCCCGCCAACCGCAATGACCACGCAACTGGTACCGAACCGCACCGCGGCGCTCCGTGCCGAGCGCCTCGAAGTGCTGCACTTCTGTTCCGAGCTGACTCGCGAGGAATGGTTGGCACCCAGCAACGCCATCGGGTGGCGGGTGCAGGACGTCGTGGCCCACCTTGGCTCGGCCTGCCACTCCCTGTTCACCCCGTCTGCAGTGACCATCTTGTTCAGCAAGGACATCGAGCGCACCAACGACATCATGGTGCATACTCGCCGATCCTGGTCACCAGAACGGGTGCTCGACGAGTACACCCGGTGGAGCGCATGGGTGACTCGACTGTCGAGCAGCATCGGGGCGACGCCGCTGGCCCGACTCCAGATGCCGCTGGCCGAATTGGGCTCCTTCCCGCTCGGCTTGCTGCTCGGCGGGGCGATGGTCTTCGATCAGTACACCCACCTCCGCTTCGACATGGCCCCGGCCATCGGTCGACCCGCGCCGCCCACCGATGCCAACCGGATGTCCGTGGTCATCGAGTGG
>JAHFVB010000632.1 GCA_023264755.1 Mycobacterium sp.
TGGGGTGGGACCGGCGCGGGTGCGGTTGCGGGGCGGGTCGGTGCTCGACGAGTTCCGCACCCGCTTCGGCTCCGAGGGGGCCGCGAAAGTGCTTGGCGGAGAGGTTGTCTGCGTTGACGGCAGCCTCGTCACCGAGGCCACCGTGTTGCCGCCCGACGCGCACGTCTACCTGTACCGCGAGCTTCCGGAGGAAGTCGTCGTCCCCTTCGAGCTCCCCGTGCTTCACCGCGACGACGACATCGTGGTGGCCGACAAGCCGCACTTCCTGGCCTCGATGCCGCGCGGAAGCCACGTCGTGCAGACCGCCTTGGTGCGGCTGCGGCGCGAACTGGACCTGCCAGAACTCAGTCCCGCGCACCGGTTGGACCGGCTGACGGCCGGGGTCTTGCTGTTCACCGTGCGCCGCGAGGTGCGTGGCGCGTATCAAACGATGTTCGCTGAAGGTGGGGTGCGCAAGACGTATCTGGCTCGCGCCGCGGCGCCCTCTGCGCTCGAACTGCCGATGGTGGTGCGCAGTCGAATCATCAAGCGGCGCGGGCAATTGCAGGCCTGCGAGGAGCCCGGCGAGTGCAACGCGCAGACGTTGGTCGAGCACCTTGGGGAGGGGTGCTACCGGTTGACGCCGACGACCGGGCGCACTCACCAGTTACGGGTGCACATGGCCTCGCTGGGGCTGCCCATCGTCAACGATCCGCTGTACCCGGAGGTGCTCGACGTGGCGCCCTCGGACTTCTCTCGGCCGCTGCAGCTGCTGGCCCACACGCTGGCCTTCGCCGATCCGCTCACCGGCGCCCCCCGGGAGTTCGTCAGTACGCGCACGCTATCGGGCTGAATCTCGCGATTCGTGGAGTTTCACCGGCGCTGGCCGCCGGTGAAACTCCACGAATCGCACGGGTGGGCCGTGGTACTACTGACCCCGTGGATCGCGCCTCGTTCGACCGACTCTTCGACATGACCGACCGCACCGTCCTGGTGACGGGCGGCACCCGCGGCATCGGGCGCTCGCTGGCGGAGGGCTTCGTGCTCGCCGGTGCCCGGGTCGTGGTGTCCAGCCGGAAGGCCGACGCCTGCGAGGAGGCGGCCGCGCACCTGCGGGACCTCGGCGGTCAGGCCATCGGCGTGCCGGCTCATGCGGGCCGGCTCGAGGACCTCGACGTGCTCGTCGACCGCACGGTCGCCGAGTTCGGCGGCCTCGACGTGGTGGTGAACAACGCGGCCAACGCCTTGGCTCAGCCGATGGGCGAGTTGACCCCGGAGGCCATGGCCAAGTCGTACGAGGTGAACTTGCGCGGCCCGGTCCTATTGGCGCAGAAGGCCCTGCCGCACCTGAGGGCCAGCCCGTCGGCGGCGGTGCTGAACATGGTGTCGGTGGGGGCGTTCAACTTTGCAGCCGACATGTCGATCTACGCCGCGAACAAGGCTGCGTTGATGTCGTACACCAGGTCGATGGCCGCCGGATTCGTCGGTGACGGCATTCGGGTGAATGCGCTGGCACCCGGTCCGGTCGACACCGACATGATGCGCAACAACCCGCAGCAGGCCATCGACGCCATG
This sequence comes from Mycobacterium sp., assembly GCA_023264755.1. Lineage (GTDB taxonomy): Bacteria > Actinomycetota > Actinomycetes > Mycobacteriales > Mycobacteriaceae > Mycobacterium. The sequence continues at coordinate 1,555 of JAHFVB010000632.1, forward strand.
GTCGGGGGCACGTTGATGAAGCGGCTGGCTTCCCCCGACGAATTAGTGGGGGCGGCGTTGCTGTTGTGCTCGGACGCAGGCAGTTACATCACTGGCACCGTCGTGATCGTCGACGGCGGCGGGACGCCGCGCTAGCCCTTCTTGCGGATGGCGCGCATGCAGTTCGCCGCCCGCTGTGGCCGGCTCCAGACCCTAGGTCGAGCGTCAGTCGCTGCTGCGCCAGCCCGTGATTCCGACGACGATCAACCGCAGCTGCTTGACCGCGGTGCGCTTGATCTCCTCGAGCGCGGTGGCGTCCGGGGCGTCTTCGATGGCTTCGGCGATCGAGATCATCGAGTTGACGAAGAGGCTGGCCAGGATGTTCAGGTCTTCGGCACTCCAGGCGTTCAGCCCGGGAAAGCGCGTCAGGTCGATGGCCAGCTCCGAGGTGATCAGCCGGATCTCGGTGCGGATCGCGTACCGCAGCACGGAGACCCCGCTGTTGCGTTCGCGGCC
>JAHFVB010000338.1 GCA_023264755.1 Mycobacterium sp.
GACCGTCCGCATGGCCTTCGACTCCGACGCCAAGATCCTCGCCGCCGACATCGACTTCGTCCAGGACGTCGGCGCCTATCCCACGCCGTACCCGGTGCTGACCACCGCTGCGATCGGAATGTTCTTCCCTGGGCCGTATCGAGTGCCCAAGGCTAGCTTCTCCTACCAAACGGTGTTCTCCAACACCGCGGGCCTGCATGCCTACCGCGGGCCCTGGCAGTACGAAACCCTCACGCGCGAAATACTTCTCGACTGCGCCGCCCGCAAGATGGGCATGGACCCCGTCGAGTTGCGGCGCCTCAACATCCTGCGCGGCGACGAGCTGCCGTACTTCAACGCCAACGGCATGCCGTACGACCACTGCGCACCGGCCGACACGTTCGAACAAGCGGTGAAGCTGCTGGACCACGAGGGCTTCCGCAAGGAACAGGCCGACGCGCTGGCCGAAGGCCGCTACCTGGGCCTCGGACTTTCCGCGTACATCGAGCCGACCGGGGCCGCGACCGGCCACCTGGCCACCGAGGGCGCCACGATGCGGATGGAACCGACGGGCAAGATCAACGTCTACGTCAACGGCGGGTCGAGCGGCAACAGCATCGAGACCACGGTGGTTCAGCTGACGGCCGACGCGCTGGGCGCCGACATCGACGACGTCTCGACGATCCAGGGCGATACCGCGGTCACGCCCTACGGTGCGGGCACCCAGGGCAGCCGCAGCGCTCCGATGACCGCGGGCGCCGTCGCCGAGGCCGGAGCCATCCTGCGCAGCCAACTCGTCGCCATCGCGGCCCAACTCCTCGGCGTCGAGCCCACCGACGTCGACCTGGCCGCCTCGAAGGCCAACGTGCGCAGCGCTCCCGACAAGAGCGTGAGTTTCGCCGACATCGCCTACCGCTCCTACTACGAGCCCGCCCAACTCGGCGGTGTCTCACCGACGCTGGAGGCCACCGCGCGCTTCAACTCGCCGACGATGATCCACTGGGCCAACGCAACTCACGCATGCACCTGCGAGGTCGACATACAGACCGGGCACGTGAAGCTGACTCGCTACATCGTGAGTGAGGACGTCGGCCCGATGATCAACCCGAATGTGGTCGAGGGCCAGGTGGCCGGCGGCACGGTGCAGGGCATCGGTGGCGCGCTATTGGAGCAGCTGGCCTACGACGACTCGGGCAACCCGCTCGCATCGACGTTCGTGGACTACCTGCTGCCCACGGCCACCGAAGTGCCTGCCATCGAGTTCGGCCACGTCGAGATCCCCGGCCCCGGCGTCGGTGGCTACAAGGGCGCGGGCGAAGGGGGCGCCATCGGATCGACGCCTGCGGTCATCAACACCATCAACGACGCGCTCGCGCCCCTCGGGGTGACGGTGACGCGATTGCCCGCGACCCCGGCCGCCATCGTCGAACTCATCGAACGGGCTGCCGGAGCGCAGGAGCGTCGCGCCCCGGGAACCGCGGAACGAAAGGACCACTGAGTGTGGAACTGAACAACGAATTCCGGGTCGCCGTCCCCGCGGCCACGACGTGGGCGGTGCTCACCGACGTCGAACGCGTCGCGCCGTGCCTGCCCGGCGCCACCCTGCTGTCCGTCGACGGCGACGAGTTCACCGGTGCGGTGAAGGTCAAGGTCGGTCCGATCACCGTGTCGTACCAGGGCGTCGCGGCCTTCCAGGAGAAGGACGCCACCGCCCAACGCGTCGTGCTGAAGGCCAACGGCAAGGAGACCCGCGGCAACGGCAATGCCGCCGCCATCGTGACCGCCCAACTCAAGGACGAGGGCGACGCGACGACCGTCGTCATCACCACCGACCTGACGATCTCCGGCAAGGCCGCCCAGTTTGGGCGCGGCGTGCTGGCGGACGTGTCGAGCAACCTGATCGCGCAGTTCGCCAAGCGCCTCGAGGCCGACCTGCTCGGCGATGTGGCGCCCGCCGCCACGGGCTCCCCCGACGCCGCAGCTCAGGCCGTCGCTGCAGCGCCCGCAGCCGGGGACTCGGTCGACCTGCTCAAGGTGATCGCGCTCCCGGTGGCCAAGCGCTTCGGACCAGTGGTGCTGGCCGCCGCGGCCGCCGGGCTCGTCGGATTCGCCGTGGGCCGCCGCAAGCGCTCGCCGCAGCCCGGAACCGACGAACTGCTCCGGGCGCTGCTGACCCGGCTGTCGTCGTGAAGGCCGTGTCGTGAAGGCCGTGTCGTGAAGGCGGCGGGCTTCGCCTACCACCGCCCCGAGACCATCGGCGAGGCGGCTGGATTGCTCGGCGAGTACGGCGACGACGCGAAACTCCTGGCCGGCGGCCAGAGCCTGGTGCCGATGCTGGCGATGCGCCTGACGCACTTCGAGCACCTCGTCGACATCTCGCGGGTGCCGGAATTGCAGGGCATCGACCTCGAAGGGACTGAGGTGCGCGTCGGTGCGGGTACCCCGCACGCCCTGGTGGGCATGGATGACGAAGTGGCCGAATCGGTTCCGTTGCTGACCCTCGCCACCCCCCACATCGGCCACTTTCAGATTCGCACCCGCGGCACGCTCGGCGGTGCCATCGCGCACGCCGATCCCGCCGCGGAGTACGCCGCCGTCGCACTCACCCTCGACGCCCGGATCGAGGCGATCTCGGTCCGCGGCCGCAGGCAGCTCTCAGCGGCGGACTTCTTCATCGGGCTGTGGGAGACGGCGCTGCAACCCGACGAGGTGCTCACCGCCGTGACGTTCCCCGTGTGGACGGGACGCTGCGGCTTCTCGGTTCAGGAATTTGCCCGCAGGCATGGGGACTTCGCCATCGCGGGCGCCACGCTGGCCGTCGAACTCGACGACGACGACCGGGTGACCCGCTGCGGCATCGGCCTGCTCGGCCTGGGCTCCACGCCGCAACGGGCGGCCGCAGCCGAGCAGGCCGTCATCGGCCGACCCGTCGCCGACTGCTCCCCCGACGAACTCGGCGCGTTGGCGATGTCGGAGCTCGAGGACGTCCCCGCCGACCTGCAGGGGTCGGCGTCCTATCGCACCAGAGTCGGCGCGGCCATGGTCGCCCGGGCCTGGACCGAGGCCACTGCGGAGGCACTCCATGCATGAACTGCCCGTTGGGATTTCGGTCAACGGCCGGCCCTACCACGCGGTCGTCGAACCGCGCCTCACGCTGGCGGACTTCCTTCGGGACAGGTGCGGGCTGACCGGAACCCATCTGGGTTGCGAGCACGGCGCCTGCGGCGCCTGCACCGTGCTCCTGGAGGGCCAGGCCGTGCGCGCCTGCCTGATCTTCGCCGTGCAGGTCGACGGTCAAGAGGTGACCACCGTCGAGGGGCTCACGTCCAGCACCGGCGAACTGTCTCCGATTCAGGCCGCACTCAAGCAGTGCCACGGGCTTCAGTGCGGATTCTGCACGCCGGGCTTCGTCACCTCGATCACCGCGTTGCTGCGCGAGAACCCGCAGCCCACCGACGACGAGATCCGGGAGGGGCTCTCCGGCAACTTCTGCCGCTGCACCGGCTATCAGGGCATCGTCAACGCGGTGCGGCTGGCCGCGGAGGTCGCAGAGGTTCAGACCTAACCCGTTCAGCGCCGTTCAGCTAGGACTCGGGGTTCGAGGGTAGAAAGTGAACCCATGGACATCGGATTCCTCGGCTTGGGCAACATGGGCGCGGGCATGGCCGCGAACCTGCTGCGCGCCGGCCACACCCTGACCGCCTACAACCGCTCCTTCGACAAGGTCGAGGCGCTGGCCGACCTTGGTGCCCTCCCCGCCCGCACGGTCGCCGACGCCTGCCGGGGCGACGTGGTGGTGTCGATGTTGGCCAACGACGATGCGGTCGAGGCGATGACGTTCGGCGCCGACGGGGTATTGGCCAACCTGCCCGATGGCGCGGTGCACGTGTCGTGCTCGACCATCAGCGTGGCGCTTGCCGAACGGCTGAGCGCCGCCCATGCCGAGGCCGGTCAACGGTTCGTCGCCGCCCCGGTGTTCGGCCGGCCCGAGGCCGCGGCAGCCGCGACGTTGTTCGTCGTCGCGGCCGGCGATCCCGCCACCGTACAAGCGGTCTCCCCCGTGCTCGACGCCATCGGCCAACGCACCTTCATCGTGGCCGAGCAGCCCAAAGCGGCCAGCCTGGTCAAGCTCAGCGGCAACTTCCTGATCGCCTCGGTCATCGAGTCACTCGGTGAGTCCATGGCGCTCGTCGGCAAGGCCGGGGTGGACAAGCAGCAGTACCTCGACATCCTCACGTCCACGCTCTTCGGCGCCCCGATCTACCACACCTACGGTGGGCTGATCGCCCGCGAGGAGTTCGAGCCGGCCGGCTTCGCGGCCCAGCTGGGGCTCAAGGACATCCGGCTGGTGCTGGCCGCCGGCGACTAGCTGCAGGTGCCGCTACCGATCGCCAGCCTGCTGCGCGACCGCTTCCTGGCGCTGCTGGCCCTCGGCGGCGGGGCGTTGGACTGGTCGGCGGTCGGTGCGTTGGCGGCCTGGGAATCCGGCGGCAGCAGTCCCATGAAGAACGACTAACCGACGACGCCGCGCAATCCGTCGGCACCGAACACCGGCTCCAGCATCGCGCCGAAGTCCGGTCCACGCCGCACCAGCACCCCGCCGTCGACGTTGATGAGCTGACCGGTGACGTAGCTTGCGGCGTCGCTGAGCAGGAACACCGCCATGTTGGCGATGTCCTCGACCTCGCCGGGGCGTGGCAGCGGGGTGATGGCGCGGTAGTCCGCGCTGAGCTCTGGTGAGCTGAGCACCGGCTCGACCAGGTCGGTACGGATGAGCCCGGGCCGGATGCAGTTGACCCGCACCCAGGAGGGGCCCAACTCGTCGGCGGCCAGCTGCATCAGGTGATCCAGCGCGGCCTTGCTGACGCCGTAGGCGCCGAACCAGCGATGAGTGTTGCTCGCCGCGATGGACGAGATCCCGACGAAGGATCCGCCGCCGCCGCGCACCAACTCCCGCGCGGTGTGCTTGAGCACGTACATGCTGCCGTTGACGTTGAGGTCGACGGTGCGCCGCCACGCGTCGGAATCGATTTGCGTGATGGGGCCGATGGTCTCGGAGCCGCCGGCGCAGTGCACGACACCGTCGAGCCGGCCGTGCCAAGCCGTGGCGGCGGCCACCATGCGGGTCACTTCGTCTTCGTTGGTGACGTCGGCGGGTTCGAAGCGCGCCGTGCCGCCCGCGTCACCGGCCCGGTCGTTGAGCTCCGCCGTCGCGGTGGCGAGTCGATCGGCATTGCGGCCCACGATCACCACGTCGCCGCCGGAAGCCATGACCGCGGCCGCCACGCCCTTGCCGATCCCGCTTCCGCCGCCGGTGACGACGAACGTTCGATGTGTCAGGGACAGCTGCACCGGGGGCCTCCGATATGGTCGTGCGCGGGCCAAAACTGGAACACGTTCTCGTCATCGAACCATGCCGTTTCGGCCCGGCGACAGAGGCGTCCCCGAGGGCCGACACAGTGCGTCCACAGGGGGCTGTCAGAAATGGCACGGGTGCACCAGTTCGCCGCCCGTCGCCCGGTGCGGCGTGGTTTCGACGCGTATCCTGGCCTGCGCAGACACCACCGACCGAAAGCGTGAAATGGCCGCCCCAGCACCAGTTCCCCCGCGCCGGCAGGGCGCGCACCCCGTACGTCGCCTGATCCTCGTCGGAGGGTTCGCCGTCGCGGTCGCAGCCGCCCCCGTGGTCGCCGCAGTCGCCGTTCCGTCCGGCCCGGCGGCACCGGTCGCAGCGTGCCCAAACGGCGAGACCGAGGACACCTTCACCACCGTCTGTACACCCGACCTGGTGCCCAACTCGCCGGAACTGCCATCGGTGGACGGCATCGCCGGCACGGGCGGCAATTCCGGCCAGTGCATCGGCCTCGCCGAGGAACAGCAGGCGCAGGGCC
>JAHFVB010000339.1 GCA_023264755.1 Mycobacterium sp.
CGGTCATGCGGTGAATGTCGCTGAGCGCCAAGTGTTGGTGCTCGAGGGTCGCATTGTGGCTGGCCTGCAGTTGGTTCAGCAGCTCCGTGGTGGTCGCCGCCGCGAGGTTGGCCCGCACCGGCACGGTGTTGATCAGCAGGCCGACCATCGAGTCGGCGTCGACCACGTCGGCCGACCTCCCCGAGACCACGGACCCGAAGGCGACGTCGCGTTGCCCGGTCTGCGCGCTCAGCACGTGAGCGAAAGCGGCTTGGAGCACGGTGCTGACGGTGGTCTGGTGCGACCGCGCCAACTCCCCGAGCGCCTGCGTCGTCTCCTCGGACACCAGGACCGACTTCCGGTCGCGCGGCCCGAGCCCCAAGGGGTCCGGTGGGCCCACCAGGGTCGGGGTGTCGAATCCGGCCAGCACTTCCCGCCAGGCGGCCCGCGCAGCCGGGCGATCCCGCTCGTCCAGCCAGCTGATGAACCTGCGATAGGACCCGGCCACGGGCAGTCGCACCCCGTAGTAGCTGACGAAGACCTCGCGCAGCAAGACCTGGAGCGACCACCCGTCCATCAGGATGTGGTGATTGGTGAGCACCAGTCGGTGGCGATCGGCGGCCGTGCGGATCAGGGCCACGCGGAAGGCCGGCGGAGTGGCCAGGTCGCACACTGCGGCGCGTTCGGTGGCCAGCAGCCGCTGGATTCGCTCGTCGACGTCGGTGTCGGTGGCACCGTCGTCGCCACTGACGTCGACGTACTGCCACGGCACGTCCGGATCGGCGGGGATGACTTGCACCGGCTCGTCGAACTGGGCGCAGAAGCGAGCTGCGAGGTTCGGATGGCGCCCGACGACGGTACGCAGGGCGCCGTGCAGCTGCTCGGCGTCCAGCGGTCCGGCCACGGTCATGTCCAGTTGCACCGCATAGACGTCGTCACCGGCGCCGTGTGCGGCACTGGCGTGGAAGAGCAAGCCCTGCTGCAACGGCGTCAGCGGCAGCACGTCGGCGACGCGGTGCTCGCGGCAGAGCTCGTCGAGCTGCTGCTGAGTCACCCGGGCGGGCAGGACGTCCGACGGGGTCAACCCGCCCCCGCCGCGACGCACGTGCGCGCAGATTCCGGCCAGGGCCTCGAACCACAACCGGCTGAGCCTGCCGACCTGATCCTGCTCGACGGCCGAGGGTGCCCAGGCCCAGTTGGCCTGCAGGGACGGACCCAAATCGGTGTCGGCCGTACCTGCATTGAGCTCGATGGCGTGCGGAAGGGTCAGGGGTACGGCCATGCTGGCACCGGCCAGTGGCGCGCCGGCTTCGCTCATCCGCCAGAAGTCGTCGGAGAGCTCGACGCCAGCGGCCCCCAGCCGACCCAGATAGTTGAATCCGATGGCCGGGTCGGGCCCGTCGAGGTCGACGTCGCGGTTCAGGTAGCGCAGCACGCCGTAGGTCAATCCGTCCGGCAGCGCCCGCAGTTGCTCCTTGGCGTCCTTGACCGCCACGCCAAGGGCGGCGTCCCCGGCTACCACCTGTGCCCATGACAATCCGCCCATGGCCAACGCGACCGGGTACTTGGTGGTGAACCACCCCACCGTGCGCGACAGGTCGACGTGGGGGTCCAATTCCTCCTGGCGTCCGTGCCCCTCCACGTCTAGCCCGACCGGCTGAGCACCGGTGCCCAGGAACTCCGCCACCGCCAACCCGAACGCGATCAGCAGGATGTCGTGAATTCCGGCGTTGAACGCCGCGGGTACCTCGCGCAACAGCATGCGGGAGGTTTCGACGTCCAACTCGGCGGACAACCGCCCGGCGTTGGCGTAGGTGTCGACCTCGGGCTCGGCCGCGGGCAGCGCTGCCGGGAGGCTGGCCATCCGGCGCCACGTCTGCGCCTGAGCCACGACGTCGGGGTGGTGGGCATAGTCGGCCAGGATGGTGGCCCACCGGGTGAACGACGTCCCCGGCGCCGCCAGCGCCACCGGTTGCCCGCTGCTGTGCTGGACCCACGCGACGTTGAGGTCCTCCAGCAGCACCCGCCACGACACTCCGTCGACCGCCAGGTGGTGCACGATCAGCGCCAATTGACCCGAACCGCTGGCCCAGACCGCCCGCAGCATCGTGCCCGTAGCCGGGTTCAGCCGGCCCCTCGCGTCGACCACGACCGCTTCTGTCAGCTGCTCGACCGTCTGCAGGCAGCCGCCGGCATGCACCGACCCGACCTCGGGGATGTTCAGCGACCAGCCCTTGGCCCGGTCGTCGTCGACGCGGGCCCGCAGCATGTCGTGCCGATCGAGCAGGGCCTGCAACAGCACTGCCACGTCGGCCTCGGTGACGCCGGCGGGAGCCTGCACCACCACCGTCTGGTTGAACTGGGCGACCGCGCCGTCGACGGTGCGCAGCCAGCCCATGATCGGGGTGGCCGGGGCCTTGTCCACGCTCGCGACATTCGGCTCCGTGCCACCGGCGAGTCCGTGGGCCAACTTGGCGTAGGGGCCGACCTGGGCCAGCCGGGCCAGCCGGGCCACGTTCTGCTCGACGAAGATGTCGCGCGGCCGGAATCGGACGCCGGCGCGCATGGCGCGCGTCACCACCTGCATCGACAGGATGCTGTCGCCGCCGAGCTCGAAGAACGACTCGTCGACCCCGACCCGCTCCAGCCCCAGCACCTGGGCGTAGATGCCCGCAAGGATCTCCTCGGTGAGATTGCCTGGCGCCCGGTAGTGATCGACCTCTTGGTACTCCGGTGCGGGCAGCGCCCGCTTGTCGAGCTTGCCGTTGACCGTCAACGGCAACGCCTCGATCGACACCACCGCCGCAGGCACCATGTACACCGGCAGCTTCTCGGCCACCTTCGCCCGCACGGCGGCCGGATCGGCGGCACCGATGACGTAACCCACCAGCCGCTTGTCGCCGGGCCGGTCCTCTCGCACGATCACCGCTGCCTGCGTCACCCCGGCGCAGCCGGCCAGCGCGGCCTGCACCTCACCGAGCTCGATGCGGTAGCCGCGGATCTTGACCTGCTCGTCGGCCCGGCCGACGTACTGCAGTTGCCCGTCGTTACCCCAGCGCACGACGTCGCCGGTGCGGTACATCCGCGCCCCCGGTCCGCCGAAGGGACACGCCACGAACCGCGTCGACGTCAGGTCCGAGCGCCCCACGTAGCCGCAGGCCAACCCGGCGCCTGCGACGTACAACTCGCCGACCACTCCGGGCGGCACCGGCCGCAGCCACTTGTCCAGCACGAAGAACGCGAGGTCGGCCAACGCCACCCCGATGGGACTGGTCAGGTTCTTGACGTCACCGTCGACGAGCTCCCGGAACGACGCGTGCACCGTCGTCTCCGTGATGCCGTACATGTTGATCATCCGCGGCAGCCCCGGATGGGCCTCCAGCCAGGTTTCCAACCGGTGGGGCTCCAGGGCCTCGCCGCCGAACACCACCGCCTCGAGCTTGAGCTGTCGGCCCCGCTCGGGTTGCAGCGCATCGTCGGTCTGCAGGGCGTAGAACGCCGACGGGGTCTGGCTCAGGACGTTGACCTGCTCGCTGACCAGCAAGGCGTGGAGGTCTTCGGGTGAGCGGACCACCGCGTCGGGGACCACGACGACGCGCCCGCCGTGCAGCAGCGCACCCCAGATCTCCCACACCGAGAAGTCGAACGCCAGCGAATGGCATTGCGTCCACGCCTGTCCCGGCGTCAGCTCCAGCTCGGTGTCCAAGACCTCGAGCAGTCGGGTCACGTTGCGGTGGGTGACCGCAACGCCTTTGGGCACCCCGGTGGTGCCCGACGTGTAGATCAAGTAGGCGATGCCCTCGGGATCCGGTGCCGGCCAACCGGATTGGGCGGCGTCGAGGTCGGACGCGTCACCCAGATCGTTGACGTCGAGGACCGCTAGCTCGGCTCCGCTGAGCCGCGGCCGCAGCTCGGCGGTGGTGACGGCGACGACCGGCGCCGCATCGCGCAGCACGAATCCGATCCGCGCGTCCGGATGGGCCGGGTCGAGCGGCACGTACGCGGCCCCGGTCTTCAGTACCCCCATGATCGCCACGATCGCCTCGATCGAGCGGGGCAACAAGAGTGCCACCCGTTGCCCCGGGCCCACGCAGCGGCCGGCCAGCGCGCGCGCCAATCGGTCTGCGGCAGCGTCTAGTTCGGCGTACGTCATGGAGCGGTGCTCGCACGTGAGCGCTGCCGCGTCCGGTGTTCGGGCCACCCATTCGGCGAACACCTCGGGAATCGACACCGCCGGCGTCGGCGGCTGGCTCAGCGCCGCGCGGTTGCCCCACTCGTCGAGCCGGGTGCGCTCCACCTCGTCCAGCACGTCCACCGACGACAACCGACGGTCCGGATCGGCCGTCATCGAATCCAGGACCCGCCGCAACCGCTCGACCAACGCTTCGATGGTGGCGGCGTCGAACACGTCGGTGCGGAACTCCACCTCGCCGCCGATTCCGGCCGGCTCACCGCCCTCGCCCCAGCGCTCGGCCAGGGAGAACGTCAAATCCGTTCGGGCGGTGCGGGTGTCCACGGAAAGCGGCGTCGCCCGGGCCTCGCCCAAACTCATTTCGGCGGAGCTGCTCTCCTGCCAGTTCTGCCAGGCGAACATCACCTGCACCAGCGGGTGATGGGTCAGGCTGCGGTTGGGGTTGAGCCGCTCCACCAGCACCTCGAACGGCACGTCCTGATGCTCGTAGGCGGCCAGGCTGCGGGCGCGCACCTGGGCCAGCAGTTCGGCGACGCTGGGATCCCCGTCCAATTCCACGCGCAGCACCAAGGTGTTGACGAAGAATCCGACCAATTGATCGAGGGCGGCGTCGCGGCGCCCGGCGATCGGGAAGCCCACTGCGACATCGGAACTGGCACTGAGCTTGGACAGCAACGCGGCCAGGGCGGCTTGGATCACCATGAAGCTCGTCGCGTTGTGTTCGCGAGCCAGCCCCGCCACCCGCTGCTGCAGCTCCGCCGGCCAGTCGACCTCGACGCGCGCGCCACGTTGGTCGGCGACCGGCGGATAGGGCCGGTCGGTGGGCAGTTCGAGCCGTTCCGGCATCCCGGCGAGCGCCTGCTGCCAGTAGTCGAGCTGGGCGGCGATGGGGCTCTGGTGGTCGTCGAGCTCACCCAGTTGGGTGCGCTGCCACAGTGTGTAGTCGGCGTACTGCACGGGCAACGGGGCCCAGTCCGGGGCCCGGCCCGCGCTGCGGCTGGCGTAGGCCACCGCCAGGTCGGTCATCAGCGGAGTGACCGACACGCCGTCCGAGGCAATGTGATGGACCACTGCGACCAGCACGTGTTCGTCGTCGGCGACCCGGAAGAGCTTGGCCCGCAAGGGAATTTCCGCGGCCAAGTCGAACAGGTGTCGGGCCACCTCGTCGACGGCCTCCTCCAGCTGGCTGGTCGGCCACCCTTCGGCATCGACGACTTCCCAGCCCAGGTCGGCCCGATCGACGGGCACGACGAGTTGCTGCGGGGTGCCGTCGGTGGCGGGGAACAGCGTCCGCAGGCTCTCGTGGCGGCCCACCACGTCGGTCAGCGCCGCCCCCAAAGCCGCACCGTCCAGCGGCCCGCTCAATCGCACCGCGGTGGCGATGTTGTAGACCGGTGAGGCGCCCTGCAACTGGTCGATGAACCACAGCCGGTTCTGGGCGAACGACAACGGAATCACGGCCGGCCGCTCCGCGACGACGAGCGGCTCCAACGCCGCCCCCGCCTGACCGATCCGCGGGGCCAGCTCCGCTACCGACGGCGCCTCGAACAAGGCGCGCACCGGAATTCCCGCGTCCAACGCCTTGTTGACGGCAGCGACCACACGCATCGCCGACAGCGAGTCGCCACCGAGCACGAAGAACGAGTCGTCGACGCCGACGCGGTCCAACCCCAGCACCTGGGCGTAGATGCCCGCC
>JAHFVB010000340.1 GCA_023264755.1 Mycobacterium sp.
GCAGTCGTCACCCAGTGAGATGCCCAGGCCAGAATTGGCGCCCAGCAGGCACCGCTTGCCCACCGAGATCACTTCCTTGCCGCCACCGGACAGCGTGCCCATGATCGACGCGCCGCCGCCGATGTCGGAGCCGTCGTCGACGACCACGCCCGCCGAGATCCGACCCTCGACCATCGACGTGCCCAGCGTGCCGGCATTGAAGTTCACGAAGCCCTCGTGCATCACCGTGGTGCCCGCGGCCAGGTGGGCGCCGAGCCGCACCCGGTCGGCGTCGGCGATGCGCACGCCCGAGGGCACGACGTAGTCGACCATGCGGGGGAACTTGTCGATGCCGAACACGGTGACCGCGCCGCGCTTGCGGAGTCGGGCGCGGGTCGCCTCGAAACCCTCCACGGCGCACGGCCCGTGGTTGGTCCACACGACGTTGGCCAGGACGCCGAAGACGCCGTCCATGTTGGCGCCGTGCGGGGCGATCAACCGATGCGACAGCAGGTGCAGCCGCAGGTAGGCGTCGTAGGCGTCGGCGGGCTTGTCGTCGAGCGAGGCGATCGTCGTGCGGACCAGAACCGTCTCGACGTCGCGTTGCTCGTCGCGTCCGGTCAGTTCGGCCAAGTCCTCGGTCACCTCGGCGACCGACAGCCGGTTGGTGCCGCTGACGAGCTCAGAGTCGGCTGGGTCCTGCCCGTCGCCGAGCTCCGGTTCGGGAAACCACGTGTCGAGGACCGTTCCGTCGGCCGCGATGGTGGCCACGCCGACGCCTGATGCTGAAGTCACGTTGCTAGAGGCTACTGGACCAGCTGCCCCGGTCGCTTGGCTCCAGGCCGCCGACACTAGCCTCGATGGCGTGGGCCTGGACTTACGCGCTGACCCGATCGCGCTGACCGCCGCGCTGGTGGACATCCCCAGCGAGTCGCTCTACGAGCAGCGCATCGCCGACGAGATCGAAGCCGCGCTGCGCGCCCAGGCCCCTGGCTTCGAGGTCGTCCGCAACGGAGCCGCGGTGCTGGCCCGCACCAACCTGGGCCGCTCGTCCCGGGTGCTGCTGGCCGGTCACATCGACACCGTGCCGGCCGCCGACAACCTGCCGAGCCGGCTGGTGGACGGCGAACTGCACGGATGCGGCACCTCCGACATGAAGTCCGGTGACGCGGTGTTCCTGCACCTGGCCGCCACCATCGCCGAGCCGACGCACGACATCACGTTGGTGATGTACGACTGCGAGGAAATCGAGTCCAGCGCCAACGGGCTCGGCCGCATCGAGCGCGAGCTACCCGAGTGGCTGCACGCCGACGTCGCGATCCTGGGCGAGCCGTCCGGCGGCTACATCGAAGCCGGTTGCCAGGGCACCATCCGCGTCGTCGTCCGCGCTGCCGGCACCCGCGCGCACTCCGCGCGATCGTGGTTGGGCGACAACGCCATTCACAAGCTCGGCGCAGTGCTCGATCGACTCTCCTGCTACCAGCCCCGCAGCGTCGACATCGACGGCTGCACCTATCGCGAGGGCCTGTCCGCCGTCCGCATCGACGGCGGCATCGCGGGCAACGTCATTCCCGACGCCGCCTCGGTCACGGTGAACTTCCGGTTCGCGCCCGACCGCAGCGTCGACCAAGCCGTCACTCATGTCCACGAGGTGCTCGACGGGCTCGACGTCGAACTCGAACTGACCGACGCCGCCGCGGGCGCCCTGCCGGGACTGACCAAGCCGGCCGCAGCGGCACTGGTGGCGGCTGCCGGGGGACGGGTCCGGGCGAAGTACGGCTGGACCGACGTCGCACGCTTTGCGGCGCTGGGCATTCCGGCCGTCAACTACGGCCCCGGCGACCCGAACATGGCCCACCGCGTCGATGAGCGCGTCGACGTCGCACAGATAACCGCGGTCACCGAACTGCTGCGCAAATATTTGGTTGACTGACGCCGTTAACATGGTTGGAGAACGTCGAATCGAACTGAGGTGGGCGGCAAACATGCTGGGTGACGACTTTTCCGGATAGCCGGAGCACGTCGATCTGCCCCTTGCTGCCGCGGCCCGGCGCCGCGGACTCACCGAGAGTTCGCTCGCATGTCTTCCATCGTTTCTGCTCAGCTGTCCTTCGCCTGGCCCGACGAGACTCCCCAATTCGAGGACCTCACCTTCGCGGTGCCCGGCGGGCGCACTGGACTGGTCGCGCCGAACGGCGCGGGCAAGAGCACGCTGCTCAAACTCATCGCGGGGGAGTTGCGGCCCACCGCGGGGTCGATCTCCGTGACCGGCACCGTCGGGTATCTGCCCCAGACACTGCCGTTCGATGGGGAGCGCACGGTCGCCGAGGTGCTTGGCGTGGCGGCGGTGATCGCCGCGCTGGATGCGCTGGCCGGCGGCGATGCCTCCGAAGCGGTGTTCGCGACCATCGGTGACGACTGGGACGTCGAAGAACGGCTGCGTGCTCAACTCGATCGGCTGGGGTTGGCGCACGTAGCGCTGGAGCGGCCGTTGGGTTCGCTCAGCGGCGGGGAGGTGGTCTCGGTGGGTCTGGCCGGGCAGTTGTGGCGCAGCCCCGACGTGCTGCTGCTCGACGAGCCCACCAACAACCTCGACGTCGGCGCCCGGCACCGACTGTACGACGCCCTGGACGACTTCGCGGGCACGTTGCTGGTCGTCAGTCACGACCGGGTACTGCTCGACCGGATGGACCGCATCGCCGAGCTGCACCGCGGTGAAATCGTCTTCTACGGAGGGACTTTCACCGAGTACCAAGCAGCACTGGACGCCGCGCAACACACCGCCGAAGCCGACGTCCGCAACGCCGAGCAACTACTCAAGCGCGAGAAGCGACAGCTGCAGCAGGCCCGCGAACGCGCCGCCAAGCGCTCGAGCACCGCCGCACGCAAGGTCAAGGACGCCGGCCTGCCCAAGATCGTGGCGGGCAAGCTCAAGCGCGACGCGCAGGAGTCGGCGGCCAAGGCCGACGACGTGCATGCCCAGCGCCTCGAGCAGGCGAGGGTCCGACTGGATCGGGCCGAGCGGGGCTTGCGCGACGACGACGTCATCGCACTCGAAATGCCCGACACCGACGTGCCCGCGGGCCGCACCGTGCTGTCGGCCCGCGGCCTGCGGTTCGACGTCGCGGGCCGAAAGCTGTTCGCCGACAATGGCATCGACCTAGACATTCGCGGCCCGGAGCGCATTGCGTTGACCGGCGCCAACGGGGCGGGCAAGTCGACGCTGCTGCGGATCCTGGCCGGCCAGCTGGCCCCCGGCGGGGGTGAGGTGCAGCGCGCCGACGCCCGGATCGCCTACCTGTCCCAGCGCCTCGACCTGCTCGACCCGCACCGCACGGTGGCGCAAGCGCTGGCCTCGGCGGCGCCGAGCCTGAGCCACACCCGGCGCATGCACCTGTTGGCGCAGTTCCTGTTTCGCGGCGACCGGATTCACCTGCCGGTGGCGGCGCTATCCGGCGGCGAGCGGCTGCGCGCCACCCTGGCGTGCGTGTTGTTCGCCGAGCCGGCCCCGCAACTGCTGCTGCTCGACGAGCCGACCAACAACCTCGACCTCGTCAGCGTGGCCCAGCTGGAAGCTGCGATGAACGCCTACCGCGGGGCGTTCGTCGTGGTCAGCCACGATGAGCGGTTTCTGGATGCGATTGGGGTGGGGCGGTGGCTACGGTTCGTCGACGGGAAGGTGCGATCAAGCTAGCTCGGCATCGGTGATACTTGATTGGATGCAGGGCCGTTGCTGGAAGCGTGATGGGAGTCGGTAGGTGGGGGTGCTGGACGGGTTCTTCGCGACGTGGTCGAAGGCCAGGGAAACGTTTGGCCAGACGACACCGCCGCCGGGATCGCAGTTCGACAACAGCAGCCAACTCAACCAGCTGCAGAGCAAACTGGACGCCGCACGCCCCGGTACGAGATGGACGGGCGGTGCTTCCGACGCCTACGCGGCGAAGAACGAGCAGCACCGAGACGTCATCGGCCAACTCGGAGGTCTTGACAAACGTTTGGCGACCGAGGTCGACAACTCGGCGAAGGTCATCATTGCCGGGCGCCAAAATCTCGATAACGTGCGCCAATGGGTGGTTGACGCCGCCAACAGCGTGCCGGCCGGCAAGGACCGCGAACAGAAGCTCATGCCGATCGTCAGCAAGGGCCTAGGCGAGGTCCAGGACATCGTCCAAAAGGCCAATGGAGAGCTCAACACCATCGGTGGTCGCATCAAGACGATCGGTAACGAGTACTCGGCGTTCGACAGCAAGAAGGACTCACCTCAGTTCGGCGTCGGGGATGAGAAGGGCGACAAGGACAAGAAGTCGCCAGAGGAACAGGGCAAGGAAGACTCGGAGGCGATTCAGAACGGCACGCTGTCTGAAGAGGGACGTCAGAGGCTGCGCGAAAACACTCAGGTGACCTCGGCCCAACAGGCGGCGCTGAACAATGGCAACCTCCAACTGCCGCCCGAACGAATGGCTTACTTGCAGGGTTTCTCGCGGGCGTTCGGTGACAAGACGCCGGCCGATATCAAGGCGATCATCAACAAGGATCCAGACGGCGGCCGCATCATGGACGACTTCGAATTGGCGTCCAACTCGAGAATTACCACCGGACTTCCCGACAAGCAGCCGCCGTCGATCGGCGAGCCGTCACGGGGCGGCAAGTACGCCCTCCCAGATGGAATTCAGAAGGTTCTCGACGGCCCTGTGCTCACACCGTTGGAATATGGCCCGGCGCATACCGACGGGTCAGGCGCTATGGTCCCGGGCGAGCTGATCGGCGCTTCGCAACCGGTCAAGGGGCTAAACGACTTGGCCGACATCATGCAGAGCGGCAACCGAGACCTTCAGCGTGGCACCGATCTGGACTCCGGCATGCTCAAACAGAGTCAACGGCTGCTCGAACAGTCGAATGGATGGGCCGTCCCCGGAACGGATCTCGACTCCGACCGGCCGCGTTGGTACCACCAGCAAGTCGATCCAACGCTGCAAAACATGTTCAACGCGGTCAACAAGGACGACATGGTCATTCATGACTCGATTGTCGGGGCGCCGCACAGTGGTCCGTATGGAGAGCAGACCTTCTTGACGCCCGACGGTCAAAAGTTTCTAGACAACCTCGCTCAACATCAATGGCAGGATGACGGCCGGGCTGCTGGCGGCCTGTTCGACTGGGTCGGAGAAACGGCGGGCCATGACACGAACAACCGCGCCGCCGACACCGCCCATGCCTTGGCCGAATTCACCAGCAACAACTCGGAGCGGCTGTTGAACCTTCCAGGAACCGATGGGCAGGCGCTCGGCCAGGTCAACCCCGAGCTCACCCGAGACTGGGCGCGAGATTTCGCTCCCTACTACGACGACATGGTCGGCGCCCACGACGGCGATAACAGCGGCGTCTTCTCGCCACTGGATCCCGACGGGACGCCCTCACCGGAGAAGACGCGGCACCTGATGAGCGTCCTGATGTCCGACCAACCCCCCGAAGGCAAACACCCGGGCGATCCAGGCCCGCAAACCGCGAGTGAGATCCTCTTCGACAGCACCAAGGGTCACGTGGAGCACTCGCTGGATCAGGCCGCTCTGTCGGTGCCCGACCCCAGTTCGGGCGACAACGAGCAAGCGGCCAGACACGCCGGGCGACTGCAGGCGGCGCTGGACCTCGGGTCGTACGACGAAGCCAAGGACAGGTTGCACGACGACTTCGAAGCCAAGCATTCGGCCTGGGAGACCAGAGGTCGACTGTTCGATCTCGGCGGGTACGTCGGCGGAAACGTGCCAATCCCAGGCGTCGGTGAAGCAACCGGCGCTCTCGCGCTCGGCAAGGATTTCTTCATCGGAGCAGAGCCGGTGCAAGGAAGTCCGCCCAACGTCGACTTGCC
>JAHFVB010000341.1:0-2246 GCA_023264755.1 Mycobacterium sp.
GCTGACGTCCGAGGAGATCGTCGCCACCTGCAACCTGCTGCTGATCGCCGGCCACGAGACCACCGTGAACCTCATCGCGAATGCGATCCTGGAACTGCTGCGCCAGCCCCGCTACTGGCACGAGCTCGCCGCCGACGCCGACCGTGCGTCGGCGATCATCGAGGAGACGCTGCGGCACGACCCACCGGTGCAGCTGGTCGGCAGGACTGCCGGCGAGGCGATGACGATCGGCGGTGTCGACGTGGCCAAGGGGGACACGATGATGCTGTTGTTGGCTGCCGCGCAACGCGATCCGGCGGTGTTCGTGCGGCCCGACGCGTTCGACCCGAACCGTCCGGACAACCGGCATCTGGCCTTCGGTCACGGTGTGCACTTCTGCCTCGGTGCCCCGCTGGCGCGGCTCGAGGCCAAGCTTGCGATGGCGGCCGTGACGGCGCGCTTCCCCAACGTGCGGCTCGCCGGAGAGCCCGAGTACCGGCCGAACGTCACCCTGCGGGGAATGGCGACCCTCCCACTGGCGATTTCGGCGTGATTACGCGCGCTCAGCGCGCGTAATCACGCCGAAATCACGGGGTGAGCGAGTCGATGACGGCGTGGGCGGCCCGCTCACCGGCTTCGACGGCGCCCTCCATGTAGGCGCTCCAGTGGGTGGCGGTATCGGTTGACGCCCAATGGATCACCCCGATGGGCGCCGCGAGCGCCGCACCGTAGGTAGTCCACACGTGGGGGCCGTGGTTGGCGTTGTAGCACCCACGGGTCCACTGTCGATCCGACCACTCCCCGTCGACGTAGAACTCCGGACGAGCGGCCCTGTCGCCGAAGTGCCGCACCAACTCCGCCGTCAACGCCGCGCGCCGTTCGGCCTCCGGTAACCGCCCGAAGGTGCGGGCCTGGTCGCCCTCCAGGAACATCAGGATCACCCCGTGATCGTCACCCGGAATGCACGTGTCGTTGGACATCCGCGCGGGCCCCAGCTCGGATATCAGCTGACCATTGAATCCCTCTGTGCGCCAGAAGGGTTCGTCGTAGACGAAGAACGCCTTCATCGACGAGCCGTTCGGCAGCCGCTGCGTGAGTTGATCGCGCACCCCGGACAGCGGCGGGTCGTACATGATGCGCCCGGCCAGGGTGGGGGAGATCGCGACGATGACCCGACGCGCACGCGCCACCAGCCCACCCCGGCAGGACACGACGACGCTGTCGGCCGTGTGCTCGATCAGCTGCACGGGGGCCTCGAGCACGAGGTGCTCGGCGATCAGGGCGGACAGTCGGCGGGGGAGCTCGCCGGTGCCGCCGACGAACCGCGTGGTCTGGGCGCCGCCCTCGGACTCGGCGAACAGCTCGGAGGTCACGCCGCAGGTTTGAATGGTGAACAGCAGATGCAGGAAGGACACCTCGACGGTCGGGACCGCGAGGATGCCGACGGTGCAGATCTCCAGCAGGGTGCTGGCGACGGGGGACAGGCCCTGGTCGTCGTACCAGTCACCCGCCGTCATCACGTCCCATTCGGCGGCGCGCGGCGCCAGCCACGGCGCCTCGACGGGTACGTCGGCCGCCAGCTCGTCCAGCCGCCGCAGCACGCGTTCGAGTTCGGCCAACTCGGCCTCGAAGTGGGCGTGAAACTCGTGCTCGCGCAAAACGCCAACGCCGCCGAGTTCGTAGGACGTCTCACCCTCGTCGTACTGCGGGTACGTCTCCACGCCGAGTTCTGCGGCCAGAGCGAACATCCGGGTGTGGGTATCGCCGATCCACTGGGCGCCGAGCTCGACCGGCAGCCCTGGCAGCACCTCTTCGGTGAGGATTCGGCCACCGACCCGGTCGTCGGCTTCCAGGATCAGCGGCTGCAGCCCCGCGGCCAGCAGTGTGCGGGCCGCGATCATCCCCGATAGGCCCGCACCGACGACGATGACGTCCGCTTCCAGGCGGCGTGGTTGTGACATGCCCCCAGCTTCACCGCGAACGTGGATTACCGCCACGCTTTCGTCGAAGACGGCGTGGGGGCAATCCACCTTCGCGGGCGGACGCGGCGGCTGCTACAGCGGGTTGAGGATCCGCTCGAGGAACTGCCGGGTGCGCTCTTCTTGCGGGTCTCCGATCACCTGTTCGGGCGTGCCGCGCTCCAGGATGACCCCCTGGTCGGTGAAGAGCACCTGGTTGGAAACCTGTCTGGCGAACTGGATTTCATGTGTCACGATCACCATGGTCCAACCCTGCACGGCCAGCTCCTTGATCACCGAGAGCACCTC
>JAHFVB010000341.1:2256-5837 GCA_023264755.1 Mycobacterium sp.
GTTGCGGGTTGCTGAGAACCTCGCGCGGGTTGCCGCTCTCGACGACCACGCCGGCGTCCATGAACACCAGCTGGTCGGCGACCTCCCGCGCGAAACCCATCTCGTGCGTGACGACGACCATCGTCATGCCCGCCTGCGCCAGCTGCTTCATCGCGTCGAGGACCTCACCTACCAGCTCGGGATCCAGTGCCGAGGTCGGCTCGTCGAACAACATCAGCTTCGGCTCCATCGCCAGCGCCCGGGCGATGCCGACGCGTTGCTGCTGACCGCCGGACAGCTGGTAGGGGTACTGATCCCGCTTGGCGGCCAGTCCGACCTGGTCGAGCAGTTCGAGGGCCTCGGCCAGCACCTCGTCCTTCGGCCGCTTCTGCACGACGAGCGGCCCCTCGGTGACGTTCTGCAGCACCGTCTTGTGGGGAAACAGATTGTGGCCCTGGAACACGAAGCCGCTGCGCGACTGAAACCGGCGGACTTCGGGTTTGGGCACCGGCTGGGAGAAGTCGAGCTCGACGTCGTCCACCCGGATCACTCCGGCATCGGGCCGATCGAGCGCGTTCAGCGCGCGCAACAGGGTGGTCTTGCCCGAACCGGAAGGCCCGATGATCGCGGTGGCGGTACCCCTTTCGACGGTGAACGAGACGCCCTTGAGCACCTTGTTGTCGCCGAAGGCCTTCTCGACGCCCTCGGCTTGGACGCGATATTGGGCCCCGGTTCCGCAGTCGTTGTCCGTCATCGGGCCACGTACCTTTCCAGTCGGTGTTCCAGGCGGCTCTGGCCGAACGACAGCACTAGGCAGATCACCCAGTAGTACACCGCGGCGGTGCCGTAGAGCGCGAAGAATTCGAACGTCGGCGCCGCGACGTTCTGAGCGGTGCGGAACAGTTCGGTCACCAGGATGGTGGAGGCCAGCGAGGTGTCCTTGACCAGTGAGATCAGGGTGTTCGACAGCGGTGGGACGGCCACCCGGGTGGCCTGCGGCAAGATGATTCGGCGCAAGGCGGTGACGTAGTTCATCCCGATCGTCTCGGCCGCCTCCCACTGCCCCTTCGGGATCGATTGGATCGACGAACGGATGATCTCGGCGGCGTAGCCCCCGACGTTGAGGCTGAAGGCGATGACTGCGGCGGGAAAGGGGTCGATCCTGATGCCGAACTCGGGGAGCGCGAAGAACACGATGAACAGCTGGACCAGCAGCGGTGTGCCGCGGATCAGCGAGATGTAGAACCGAGCCACGTTGGACAGCACCGGGTTCTTCGACAATCTGGCCAGCGCGACCCCGAGCGCGATCACCAGTCCGACGAGGAAGCTGATGATCGTCAAGGGAATCGTCACGGTCAGCGCAGCCTTGGCCAGTGGCCACAGGTTGTCGGCGATGAGCTTCCAGGTGGACCGCGGCTGCGCTCCTTGCGGCTTCTGCGCGGCTGCGCCAGATACGTTGGCCTTCAAGTACTTCTGCGAGATCGCGGCGAGTGTGCCATCGGCGCTCAACTCCTTGAGCGCCTTGTTCAGTTCTGGAAGCAGCCCGCTGTCCTTGCGTGCGGCAAAGCCCTGCTCGCTCTTCTCGTCGGTCTGCGCGGCGATCTTGACCGTCTTGTCGCCCGTCTCGGCGATATACTGGTAAACGGCGATGCTGTCGTTGACGACGACGTCGACCCGGCCCTGATTCAGCAGCTTGATGGCCTGGGCGAAACCGTCGACGGACTCCACGCGGGCACCGTGGTCGCGGGCCAACTGGGCCCAGTTGCTGGTGGGGTTCTCGGCGGCGACCTTGCCCTTGAGGTCGGCCAACGCCGTGATGGAGGCGTCGTCGGCTCGGGTGACGATGACGCCCTGGCCGATCGCGTACGGGTCGGACAGGTCGTACTTGGCCTTGCGTTCGGCGTTGATGGTCACCTGATTGGCGACGATGTCGAACCGGTTGGCCTCCAACGCGGCAAACATCGAATCCCACGGCGTCTCAACGAATTCGACTTTGACGCCCAGCTTGTCCCCGACTACCTTCGCGATGTCGACGTCGTAGCCGACGAGCTGGTCGTTCTGATCGTGATAGCTGAACGGTGCGTAGACGCCTTCGGTGCCGACGCGTAGCACCCCCGCGGACTGGATGCGATTCGACTGGTTCGAGCCCGACGTCCCGCAGGCCGTGAGGACGCTGCCCGCGGCGAGCACCGTCACCAGCAGCATTACCGCGAGCAACGTGCGGCGTAGGGAAGCGCTCATCGGCGGAACCTAGCAAGTGTGCCGCAGTGGGCCAAGGGTTCTGCTCAGCCCGAACGTGGCGCAAGATGTGTGAATGCCAGGTGCGTTCGGCGCCAGCCCGCTTGCCGTGTGGGCGATCAAGCACGTCGTCTCGCCCGTCCAGCGCTGGACGTACCGGGCCACGGGCGGTCTGGCCTTCCGCTGGGGGCGGCTGAACCGCAGCATCCTGCTACTGACCACGACGGGCCGCCGCAGCGGGCAGTCGCGTACGGTACCGGTCTTCTTTCTCCGCGAGGGTGACGGTTTCGTGGTGTGCAACGTCAAACCGGTCGCCGAGCGGGCCAACCCCTGGGTGCTGAATCTGCGGGCCAATCCGGTCGCGACGGTCCAGCTGGGCCGCGACGTCCTGGCCTGCCGGGCGCATGAGCTCCACGGCGCCGAATTGGACCGCGTCTGGACCCAACTCATCGCCTTGTGGCCGGCCTACGGCGAGCACTATGCCCGCAGTGGCGCACGGGCGGTCTTCGTGCTCACTCCGGACGATGGATCCACGGTCGGTCCGGGAGCTCCTGCGGATTGAACTGTGCCAAAAGGTCTTTCAGGTTGGTTGCCGGCCAGCCGAGCGACTCGGTGATCAGCGCCATCGCCCGATCCACTCCCAGCTCGCGCAGACTGACCGCCCCGTCGCGTTTGGCCAGCCGCTTGCCGTCGGCGTTGAGCACCAGCGGCACGTGCGCGTAGCTGGGCGTCGGATACCCCAGCAGCGACCCGAGGTAGGCCTGGCGTGGCGACGACGACAACAGGTCGTCGCCGCGCACGACCTGGTCGATGCCGTGGGCGGCGTCATCGACGACGACGGCGAGGTTGTAGGCGGGCACGGCGTCACCGCGCCGCAGCACGAAGTCGTCGACGACGCCGGTGTACTCGCCGTGCAGCACGTCGGACACGGTGAACTCGGTGACCTCCGAGCGCAACCGCAGGGCGGGCGGTCGACCGGTCTCGAGCCACGCGGTTCGCTCGGCTGTGGTCAGCTCGCGGCAGGTCCCGGGGTACGCGCCTTCTGGGGCATGTGGTGCGCGCGGCGCGTTGAGGATGTCTCGGCGGCTGCAGAAGCACTCGAACGTCAACCCGCGGGCGGTCAGGCCGTCGATGACGGTGCGGTAGCGGTCCAGGTGCGCGCTCTGATGCTCGGGCGGCTCGTCCCAGGTGAGGCCCAGCGCGGCGAGGTCGTCGAGCTGACGCTGGGCGACGTCGGAGGAGGCGCGGTCGTCGAGATCCTCCACCCGCAACAGGAAGCGCCGCCCCGTCGAGCGGGCGAACAGCCAGGCCAGGATCGCCGTGCGGAGGTTGCCGATGTGCAGGTCGGCCGACGGGCTGGGCGC
>JAHFVB010000342.1 GCA_023264755.1 Mycobacterium sp.
TGTCAGAACGAAAAGTCGCAGTTGCAGAACAAGGTGTCGGCGATGCGTGTTCTGCAGGCAAAATTATTGGAACGCAAACGTTTAGAAGAACGTGCCGAGATGGACGCTCTCAAGGGCGACGGCGGCAGTTCATGGGGCAATCAGATGCGCTCGTACGTATTGCACCCGTATCAAATGGTCAAAGACCTGCGCAACGACTACGAAGTCGGCAACCCGGCCGCGGTACTCGACGGAGACATCGACGGTTTTCTGGAGGCTGGAATCCGTTGGCGTAACAGGAAAGATGACGACGACTAAAACCAGTTTGGCTATCGACTTCTCGCAGCGCTGGCACGACTTCTGGCGCGGCGGCATCGGCGAGTGGATCCTCACCCGAGGGCTGAAGATCGCGCTGCTCATCATCTTCGCGCTGCTGGCCGCGCGGTTCATCAACTGGACCGCCCAGAAGATCACCCGTCGCATCGACGCGGACTTCCAGGAAACCGACCAGCTGGTGCGAACGGAGAGCGCGAAGCATCGGCAGGCGGTCGCTTCGGTGATCTCCTGGGTCTCCATCGCGGTGCTGTTCGTCGTCGTCGCGGTGGACATCACCGACGTGCTGGCCATTCCCGTCGGGTCGCTGGTCGCACCCGCCGCGGTGTTGGGCGCCGCGCTCGGCTTCGGGGCGCAGCGCGTCGTTCAGGACCTGCTTTCGGGCTTCTTCGTCATCACCGAGAAGCAGTACGGCTTCGGTGACCTGGTGGCCCTCACAGTCGCGGGCATCGCCGCCCCGGCCGAGGGCACGGTCGAAGACGTCACCCTGCGCGTCACCAAGCTGCGGTCGACCGAAGGCGAGGTCTTCACCATCCCCAACGGCCAGATCGTCAAGACGATGAACCTGTCCAAGGACTGGGCTCGCGCGGTCATCGACATCCCGGTCCCCACCAGTGCTGACCTGACCCGGGTGGACCAGGTACTCCACGGGGTCAGCGACACGGCCATGCAGGACCCCAGCCTGCGCAAGCTGCTGTTGGACCCGCCTCAGGTCATGGGCGTGGAGAGCATCGAACTCGACACCGTGAATCTGCGGATGGTCGCCCGGACGCTACCGGGCAAGCAGTTCGAGGTCGGGCGCCGGCTTCGCGTCCTGGTGGTCGCGGCCTTGATGCGCGCCGGAGTCGTCGCCACCGGGGACAGCACCCCGGTGATCAACACCATCCCTAGTCCGGCCAACGTCAAGTCGGCCGGGGAAGCGCCGGCGGAGGACCGTCCGTGAGCTTCTGGAACTGGGTGACCCGCAAGCGTGACGACCGCGGTTGGCCCGAATACATGATCAACGGGCGGATCCGAACCTCGACGGTCGTTCTGATCGTGGCCTTCATCGTGATCTCGTGGGTGCACAACAGCTATCAACCGCCGCCTCCGACGCCCGCCACGCCCGAAACCGCACAGGTCGTTCCCCCCGGCTTCATGCCCGATCCCGATTACACGTGGGTGCCGCGCACCAAGGTGCAGGAGCGGCCGAGGTCGACGACGCCTACGACCACGACGACGACGGAATCGAGTCCGACGGAACTCTTCCCCGAGACCACGTCGACGACCACACCGACGTCGCCGACTGCGGCCCCTTCGACGACGGTGACCGACCCGGATGGTCCCGGACCGCTGCCACCGACCACCGTCACGTTGACTGCGAGTCCCACGACGACACCGTTGCCGGTGCCCAACCGTTCGGGGACGCCAACGACGGTGCCGACCACGCCGTTGGTGCCCGGCCAGACCCCCGCCGCGCCCGCGGCGCCCTAGCGGGTCGGTCGTTTGAACTGTCGACCCGGCTACACTGGCGTGCCGTGATGATCACCCTCGACCACGTGAGCAAGCAGTACAAGTCTTCGGCACGGCCTGCCCTCGACAATGTCTCACTCAAGATTGACAAGGGTGAGTTCGTATTCCTCATCGGGCCATCGGGTTCGGGCAAATCGACGTTCATGCGCCTACTGCTGGCGGAGGAGACTCCGAGCCACGGCGACATCCAGGTGTCGAAGTTTCACGTCAACAAGTTGGCCAACCGCCACATCCCCAGCCTTCGTCAGGTACTCGGCTGCGTGTTCCAGGACTTCCGGTTGCTCCAGCAGAAGACCGTCTTCGAGAACGTGGCCTTTGCGCTCGAGGTCATCGGCAAGCGCGCGGACGTGATCAACCGGGTGGTGCCCGACGTGTTGGAGATGGTCGGGTTGTCCGGCAAGGCCAACCGGCTGCCCAACGAGCTCTCCGGCGGTGAGCAGCAGCGGGTCGCCATCGCGCGCGCATTCGTCAACCGGCCGCTGGTGCTGCTGGCCGACGAGCCGACCGGAAACCTCGATCCGGACACCAGCAAGGACATCATGGACCTGCTCGAGCGGATCAACCGCACGGGTACGACGGTGCTGATGGCCACCCATGATCACCACATCGTCGACTCGATGCGCCAGCGCGTCATCGAGCTCGAACTCGGCCGGCTGATTCGCGACGAACAGCGCGGCGTCTACGGAATGGATCGTTAAGTGCGCTTCGGCTTTCTAGTCAACGAAGTTCTCACCGGGCTTCGTCGCAACGTCACGATGACCGTGGCGATGATCCTGACGACGGCGATCTCCATCGGGCTCTTCGGCGGCGGTCTCCTGGTGGTCCGGCTGGCCGACAGCTCGCGAGCCATCTACCTGGATCGCGTCGAGAGCCAGGTCTTCCTGATGGACGACGTCTCGGCCAACGACCCCAACTGCGACGCCGATCCGTGCCAGGCCTTGCGCAAGAAGATCGACGACCGCAACGACGTGAAGTCCGTGCGCTTCTTGAGCCACGAGGACGCCTACAACGACGCGATCAAGAAGTTCCCGCAGTTCAAGGAAATTGGGGTCAGCAGGAACACCTTCCCGGCGTCGTTCATCGTCAAGCTCAACGACGCGGAGAACCACAAGGAATTCGACGCCGCGATGAAGAGTCTGCCGGGCGTGCAGAACGTGACCAATCAGAAGGACTTGGTCGACCGGCTTTTCTCGATGCTCGACGGGCTGAGCAATGCGGCGTTCGCCGTGGCGCTGGTGCAGGCGATCGGCGCGGTCCTACTGATCGCCAACATGGTTCAGGTGGCGGCCTACACGAGACGCAACGAAGTGGGCATCATGCGGCTGGTCGGGGCCAGTCGTTGGTACACGCAGCTGCCGTTCCTCGTCGAGGCGATGCTGGCGGCCTTCATCGGGGTGGTGCTGGCCATCATCGGGCTGATCTCGGTGCGGGTGTTCTTCCTGGAGAACGCGTTGAGCCAATTCACCAAGGCCAACTTGATATCCACGATCGACTACGCCGACATCTTGTACATCGCGCCGGTGCTGCTGTTCGTCGGAGTGGCGATGGCCGGGGTTACCGCGTACGTGACACTGCGCGTATACGTGCGGCGTTAGCGTGGCGAAGAAACCCGCTGCCGGAGCGGCGAAATCCGGCAACAACAGAGTCCTCGCGACCAATCGCAAGGCGCGGCACAACTATTCCATCCTGGATACCTTCGAAGCCGGGATCGCGCTGATGGGTACCGAGGTCAAGAGTCTGCGGGACGGGGCGGCGTCGCTGGCCGACGCGTTCGCCACCGTCGACGACGGGGAGATCTGGCTGCGCAACCTGCACATCCAGGAGTACTCGCACGGCAGCTGGACCAATCATGCCCCGCGACGCAATCGCAAGCTGCTGTTGCACCGCAGCCAGATCGACACGCTCATCGGCAAATTGCGCGACGGGAACTTCACGCTGGTTCCGCTTTCGCTGTACTTCTCCGACGGCAAGGTCAAGGTCGAGCTGGCCCTCGCCCGCGGCAAGGAAGCCCACGACAAGCGGCAGGCGCTGGCCCGCCGTGACGCGGATCGGGAGATCCGGAACGAAATGGGCCGCCGGGCCAAGGGCAAGTCCTGACCGGGATTCTGTTCGCGCTGCTGTCGGCGGCCGGTTACGGGGTCAGCGACTTCGTCGGCGGGCTGGCCTCGCGCCGAGTGGCCGCCCTTCGGGTGGTGCTGGTGTCCTACCCGGTGGCCATGGTGCTGTTGACCTTGCTGGCCTTCGCGTTTGGCGGTGAGGTCTCGTCGGGTGCGCTCGTCTGGGGCGGGTTGTGCGGTATCAGCCAGGCGTTCGGCGTGTGGTGGTTCTACGCAGCGCTTGGTTCTGGTCCCATCTCGGTGGTATCGCCGCTGACGGCGATCCTGGTGGCGGGGGTTCCCGTCGTGGCCGGGGTGGCGTTGGGGGAGCGGCCCTCTGCGGTGTCGTATGTCGGCATTGCCGTGGCGCTGGTGGCGGTGGTCCTGGTCAGTCGTGAAGTACGAGACGAGGATTCGACGCCGCACCGCTTCACGACGAAGGTGGCGTGGCTGACGGTCGGTTCGGGCCTCGCATTCGGGCTGAACTTCGTGCTCATCGACCAGGCGCCCACCGAGGCCCGGCTCTGGCCATTGGTCTTCGCGCGCGTGTCGGCCAGTGCGCTCGTGCTCGTGATTGCGATGCTGACCCGAAATCTGGTGGTGCCGTCGGGGGTTCCGCTGTGGTTGGCTTTGCTCGCAGGTCTGCTCGACACCGTCTCCAACATCGCCATGCTGTTGGCGCTGCAGTCGTCGCTGCTCTCGCTGGCGAGCGTCTTGATCGCGCTTTACCCGGCCGCGACGGTCGCGCTCGCGATGGTGGTGCTCAGGGAGCGGGTCACCCGCTGGCAGGTGCTCGGGATGTTGCTGGGATTGTTTGCGGTCGCAATGATCGCACGTGGCTGACCGGGCACGTGGTGTTCTTCGCTTGCGGATGCGGCGCCGTCGGTTAGCATCAGCGCGTGCACAGGGGACTTAACAGGGGATTCAAAGGATTCGTCGTTTCGATCGCAGCGTTGACCGTTTCTGCGCTGCTATCCATTCCGCAGGCCGCCGCGGCCCCGCCAAACGCCGGTAGCGGCGCCCACATCACCGACATCCAGCATGTCAACGACCGTTGGGACAAGGTTTCGGTCTACTCGCCGGCGATGGACAAGGTCGTCGTCAACGACGTCTTGAAGTCACCGCGCTCGGGCGCGCCCACCTTCTACCTGCTGCCTGGCATCGACGGCGGGGACAACCTGGATCCGGGGGCCAACTTCGCGCCCGGCACCAAGAGCTGGTTCGGGTTCACCGATCTCCAGGGCTTCTTCGGCAACAAGAACGTCAACGTCGTCTCGCCCCTGGGCGGCCAGTTCAGCTGGTACACCGACTGGGTCAACGACCGCAGCAAGCAGTACCAGACCTACATGACGCGGGAACTGCCGCCACTCATCAACGCCCAGTACAAGACCAACGGAAAGAATGCGGTCGGCGGCTTGTCGAGCACCGGCGGTACCGCCGTCGACTACGCCATTCAGGCACCGGGGGTCTACCGTGCCGTCGGCTCCTACAGCGGCTTCCTGACGCCGTCCACCGGCGCCCAGAACATTGCGCTCACGCTGTCGAGCGGTGGTGCCAACGCCGACGACATGTGGGGTCCGCAGGGTGGCCCACTCTGGGTTCAGCACGACCCGACCGTGAACGTCGGCAAGCTCAAGGGCGTGGCCGTCTATGCCGCCGCGTCGGGTGGCGGGCAGGGCGACGTCGACAAGCTGCCCCCCGGCAGCAACAACTTCGCGGGCGGGTTCATCGAGGGCATCGTGGCCGACAGCACGCGGCAATTCGCCGATGCCGCCAAGGCTGCCGGGATACCGATCACCTATGTGGTCCGGCCCGAGGGGTCCCACTCGTGGGGGCTGTTCGAGTCCGAGATGCAGGAGTCCTGGAACACCACCATCGGACCGGCGCTGGGCGCCTAGGCGC
>JAHFVB010000633.1 GCA_023264755.1 Mycobacterium sp.
CGACCCAACACCAGCTGACGCAGGGTGATGAAGGCGGTCAGATGTGCGGCGAAGACACCGGAATTGGCCAATCCCACGAACGGTCGGAACGGATCCCATCCGAATAACGAGCCCGGACGCGTCACCACTCCAGCATCCGTCATGGCGACGCCCGCAGCCAACCCCGGACGTCGGCCACCGCGCCTAGGCTTGCCGTCGTGCCGAAGCGAAGCGCGGGATTGCTGCTGTACCGGACCACCGGCGCCGGGCTGGAGGTACTGCTGGGCCATCCCGGCGGACCCTTTTGGGCGCGCAAGGACGAGGGCGCCTGGTCCATCCCGAAGGGGGAGTACACCGAGGACGAGGATCCTTGGCAAGCCGCTCAGCGAGAATTCCGCGAAGAGCTCGGATTGCCCGCCCCGGACGGTCCGCGGTTCGCCATTGCACCGGTGAAACAAGCTGGGGGAAAGGTCATCACGGCGTACGCGGTCCGCGCCGAGCTCGACGTGACCCACTTCCGCAGCAACACCTTCGAACTGGAATGGCCCAAGGGTTCCGGCCAGCTCAGGGAGTATCCCGAACTCGATCGGGTGGGCTGGTTCGCCGTCGAAGCGGCGCGCACGAAGCTGCTCAAGGGGCAGTTGCCGTTGCTCGATCGACTGCTGGAACACCTCGCAACCGACGAGCCCCACGGGGCTCGATCGCACTGATCGTCGGCGCGCGATAGTCGCTGCGGGTCACAACTCCAAGACGAGCGGCTGGTCCGCCGACGCCCGGGACATGCAGATCAGCATCGTGCCGTTGTCGCGTTCGGGATCGGTGAGCAGCGTGTCGCGATGGTCGACCGTCCCGGACCGAACCCTGGTGCGACACGTACCGCAGAAGCCCTGCCGGCACGAGTACGGGGCGTGCACCCCGGCGCGGTCCAGGGCTGCCAACAAGGTCTCGTCGGCGGCCACCCGGATCGCTTGTCCCGTCGAGGCGATGGTGACGGTGAACTCTTCACCGTCGACCACCGGCGCTGCGGCGAAGCGTTCGAAGTGCAGTTCGACGTCGTCGCGCCCGACCAGCTCGGATCTGATGGCGGTCAGCATCGGGGCTGGGCCGCACGCATAGACCGTGGTGCCATCGGGGCAGTCCCCGAGCAGCCCGGCGGCCGAGGGCACGCCGTGTACGTCGTCGGTACGGACCTCGACGCGGTCGCCGAACCGGGTCCAGTTCCTCGAGGAACGGCAGGCTGTCCGTGCTGCGGCCCACATAGACCATCGACCAGTCGACGCCGATGTGTTCGGCCGCCGCCAGCATCGGGAGGATCGGGGTGATGCCGATACCGCCCGCCACGAAGCGGAAGCGTTGAGTCGGCGATCCGTAACCCGGCATGGTGAGCGGAAAGGCGTTGCGTGGCCCGCGGGTGGTCACCACGGTGCCGACGGGCAGTTCGTCGTGGACCTCGACCGAGCCGCCTCCACCGGTCGGGATGCGGCGCACCGCGATGCGGTAGGAATCGCGGCGGGCCGGGTCACCGCACAGCGAGTATTGGCGGACCCGCCCGCTGGGCAGGTGAATGTCGACGTGCGCACCCGGATGCCAGCGGGGCAAGTCGTCACCGTGCAATGCCGTCAGCGTCAGCGCGATGACGTCCTGGTCGTGGGCGACGACCCGGCGCTCGGCGACGACGAGGGGGAGGTCGCGGTCGACCTCGAGCGGAAGGGCCGGCCGGCGCAGTGCGCCCGTGAGTGCGAACATTCCGGTCACCGTCAGGTCGGCCAGACCGAGCATCCAGTCGCGCCGAGTGCGGCGGAACGCGCTTGGCGGGACGTGGCGGAGGCGAGCGACCAGCCCCATCAAAGGTGAGCCGCGCGGGCGGCGGGGGAACTGGCGAGGTAGGCCACCGCCTGCGCGGTCGAGCCCATCTGCTCGGGCGAGAAGCTAGGCCGGAAGTACATGAAGGTGTTGTAGCCGAACAGCTTCCGATACTTCGGCAACAACCCCAGCTTGGAGTCCCGCATCCGCAGGCGCTGCATCTTCCACCACCCGATGTCCA
>JAHFVB010000634.1 GCA_023264755.1 Mycobacterium sp.
GCACCGCTCTGATCGACGCGCTGCGCACGCTCGTGGACCACCACGGCGTGCCGATCAAGATCCAAGGTCTTCCGATGGCCTTCCACGCCCGATTCGACTCGGGGACCGAGCCGATCGTCCGGTACTCCCAACTGGAAGCGCTCGACGCCGACCGCTACGCCCGCTTCGCCACCAGCCTCATCGCGGCGGGGCTGTGGGTCGCCTACCGGGGCATCTGGTACGTCTCCGCGGCCCACACCCTCGACGACGTCGACGAAACGGTCAAACGCTTCGACGCCGCGCTGTCAGAGACGAACAGCCCTTAGACAAGTCCTTACTCAGGAACGTCTAGCGGATCCGGCCCGCGAGTACTCGCCTACCTCCTCGTAGCTCCGCGGCGGCAAGGTGCTGGGTCGAGATCCGCCCAGGCTCAGCCCGAGGTCGCACGGTGCGCGGAAGGTGGTGGAGACGGCGACGGCCAGCCGGCCATGACGGTAGCGGCGACGGACCGCAACTCGCTGCGGCTGACGCCGTCGCGGGCGCGGGCGGAGAGGCCATTGATGACGATGATGAGGTATTCGGCGAGCGCTTCGGGGTTGGCCGACGCCGGTAGGTCACCGTCCCGAACGGCCTGGGCAAGGCGCTGGGCGATGAGCACGCGGCCCGCGTCACGGCGGTCCACCAGCAGTGGGTCGGTGTTGACCAGACACCCCTTGGGTTGTCCGCGTTTGGTGCAGTCGACTATCGCGGCGTCGAGGAGCCGAGTCGCGAAGTCGAAGGCGGTCGGTTCGTCCAGCGCCACGAGCAACGGCGTTCCCGGTCGTTGCGCATAGAGTTCCACGACTTCGTCGAAAAGCGCTCGCTTGCTGCCGAATGCGGCGTACAGGCTGGGCGACGAGATGCCCATGGCCGCCGTCAGCTCGCCGACGGAGGTCTGCTCGTATCCTCCGCATTCCCAGAAGGTGAGCATCGCCGCCTTGAGCGCCAGTGCGCGGTCGAACTCACGGGGACGGGCCATCTCGCGGAGTGTATTCGGCGGCGCGGTCAGCGCGGCTCTGCGAGGTCCAGCTCCGCCGGACTGTTGCCCGTCAGTGGTTGGGAAGTGAAGCTGTGACCGGTCAACGGGCCACCGAACGACTGGAGCAGGCCGCCCGCATCATTGCGGCCGAGGTCGATGGGTTGGAAGCCGAATCGATCGGCCAGAGCTGCGATTTCAGCGTTGGCGGCGGGATCGTTGCCCGAGAGGAAGGCGACGCGGCGGGCGCCGTCGGCGGTTCGGGGCTCACGCGCGAGCACCTTGGCCCACGTGTTGCCGAAGGCCTTGACCACGCGTGCGTTGCGTGCCCATTCGGCCACCAGGTCCGAAGAGGGCCGGCCACCGAGGTCGGCAGGTGAGAAGTCGCTGTAGTCAATGGCGTTGGTGGCATCGACGATGATGCGTTGGTTCCAGTCGGCGAGCCGGACGACGAGCTCACGCACCGCCTCGAACGGGACGGCGAGCATGACGACGTCGGCGAGCAATGCCTCGTCGACGTCCGTGGGCCGAATCTGGGGGCCGAGCCGGTCGACAAGGGGGGCGAGCGCGGCAGGCCCCTTGGAAGTGGCCACCGCCACGGGTAGGTCGCTGCGCGCGAACTGTGCGGCGAGTGCGGATCCAATCGCGCCTGATCCGATGATGGCGTACTGCATGCGGGGCCTTTCGTCGATGTCCGTGCGAGGGCGGGGTTCGTCAGAGGGTTGGCGGAATGAGTACGGTCCACAGTTCGGCAATCAACCCGTCGGCGATCACCGCGACGTCGAACCCGGACATCTGTTCTGCTCCGTTGGACGGATCGACCAGCCACCGCGCCAGGTATCCGAAACCGGGCAGTTCGCGCACCGGACCGACCGGCTCGAACTGCAGCTCACCCAGACCCGACTGCAAACCAACGCATTTGGCTTCCAGCGCAGCGTGTCCGGTGGTGACACCCTCGGCGTCCGTCCAGCGCACGTCGGTGGCATAGGTGTGACGCGTTGCGGCTTGGCGCTTGGTGTCGTCGCGCTC
>JAHFVB010000343.1 GCA_023264755.1 Mycobacterium sp.
GACCTCGTGGGTGAGCAGTCGATCGAGGATGTCGTTGGTGGGGGGACTTCCTTCCGTCAAGGCCACCCGTCGCTGCACCATGACGTCTTCCAGGTCCTTGAGCAGCATCCCGACCGCGCGGGCCGAGCCCTTCTCGCGATAGGCCGCCTTGTGCAGCACGGTCGCGTAGGTCTCCCACCTGTCCAGCGGCAGACCGAAGTAGTCCAGCGACACCAGTGCGGGCAACGGGTTCGCAAGGTCGTCGACGAAGTCGATACGCCCCGTCTCGATCACCCGGTCGACCACCCACGAGACGATCTCGGCCATCCGCGGTCGGTATTCGTTGATCGCCTTCGACGTGAACTTCGCCGCCAGCACCCTACGAAACGCCTGCGAGTCCGGCGGATCGAGCTCCATCATGCCCATCTGCACCGGATTGATGGGGACGGTGACCCCGCCGGCCACGTCTTCGCCGGCCACCACCAGATGCCGGCCGCAGGCGAAGGTCTCCGGGTCACTCAGGGCCTTCTTGACGTCGGAGTATCTCGTCACCACGGAGAATCCCCCGTGTAGGTCACTGTGTGCAACCGGGCAGGTGTCGCGCAGCTCGCCATAGATTTCGCGCCAGTGCTGGGCGAAGTGCTCGGAGTGATGATCGAACTGTTCCATGGGCGACTCCTGCGTTCGAACGGCTGGGCCTGGCGGCATCGAACCGCACCTCCACGGCGCCGTCGCCAATGTATCCAACAGCGTTTGGTATATCAAGGACGCCCCCCTCGCCGAGGAATGCCGGTCCGGCCGGGTCGTCAGCGTCGACGACCGGCAAGGCGATCCGACACAGGCGGCACCATCGGGCTCAGCGATCGACCGTCATTTCCCGGCACGGCGGCGGCGGTGCCGGGAGAGCCCAACTGCAGTCCACCGCAGGATTGCATCGGTGACTCACATCACGTTAACCTAACGCCATTGGGTGGACTCCGCGAGGCCTCGCCAACGGCGCGCCCGCACCACCGGGCGACCCGTGGCACCCGATGCGGAAGGGTCGGTCACCGCTCAGCCGCCGACCGACGATCAACGCTTGAGAGGCACCGCGCCATGAACGTATTCCCAGCCCACGACTGGGTCGCGCACCACGCCGTTCATCGTCCAGATGCCATGGCGCTCGGGTGCGCCGAGGACGGCCGACGGGTGACCTGGTCCGAGCTGGACCACCGGGTCGGCTCGCTCGCCACCGTGCTCGCGGGACTCGGGGTCGCCAAGGGTGACCGCATCTCCGTCGTCTCCGAGAACGACCCGCGGGTGTTCGAACTCCAGTTCGCGGCCATGCGTCTCGGCGCCCTCCTAGTCCCGCTGAACTGGCGGCTGACCGTATCCGAGCTGTCGGACATCTGCATCGACGCCGAACCGGCCGTCCTCGTCCACGATGGCACGTGGGAGCAGAGCGCCAAGGAGATCGCGCACACGGCCGGCATCGTTCACCGGCTGGCCTGGGGCGCTGGTCCTGCCTCTGATTGCACCGACTACGAAGCCGGGGTCGCCGACTCCGCGCCCCGCGGCCCCAGCTCGGATATCGCACTCGATGATCCGGCGTACATTCTCTACACCTCCGGCACCACCGGCCGGCCGAAGGGTGCGCTCTCGACCAACACGACACTGATCTGGCATGCGCTGAACAACGCGCACACCACCGGCACATCCGAGCCCGGCTGCCATCATCTCAATCCGATGCCCCTCTTCCATGCCGGCGGCCTGCACGTGATGTCGAATCCGATCCTGTACTTCGGCGGCGCAGTTACGACCATGACCCGCTTCGTCCCCGACAAGGTGCTGGCCGCGCTTTCGGGCTCGACGCCGCCCATCACTCACTTCACGGCGATTCCGCTGATGTACGCGGCGATTGCCGCTCAGCCTGGCTTCGACGACGCCGACCTCTCTCGGGCGCGGAATTTCACCGTCGCGGGCGCCATCGCGACACCAGAGTTGCTCCAGCGGTGGGCCGACCGGGGCGTCCCGCTGCAGCCGCAGTACGGCGGCACCGAGATGGGCCCGATGGCGACCGCACTCGACGACCAGGGCGCCTGGCTGGACAAGGCCAAGGGGGGCTCCACGGGACGTCGCGCGTTCCATACCGACATCCGGCTCGTCGACTCCGCGGGTGGTGACGTCCCCGACGGCGTCACCGGGGAGATCTGGCTTCGCGGGCCAAGCATCACCCCGGGCTACTGGCGCAAGGACAGCGCCGACTTCTTCACCGACGGGTGGTTCCGCACCGGCGACGCGGCCCGACGGGACACCGACGGGTTCTACTACCCGGCGGGTCGGACCAAGGAGATGTACAAGTCCGGCGGCGAGAACGTCTACCCGGCCGAAGTCGAGAACGTGATGTCTCTACACCCCGCGGTGGCGGACTTCGCCGTGGTCGGAGTCCCAGATGAGAAATGGGGCGAGGTCGGGCTCGCCGTGTTGGTCGCGGCCTCGGACAACCCGCCAACCCTCGAGCAACTCCACGCGTTCGCCGCAGACAAGCTCGCGCGGTTCAAGCTTCCGAAGCACGTCGTCGTCGTCGACGAGCTTCCTCGCAATGTCACCGGCAAAGTGTCCCGCCAGGCGCTGAAGGAGCTCTACGGCACCATCGCAGTGGCACCTACCGAGGCCGAAGCGCGTTAGTCGACCGCAGCCGGCAACCAGCGTGCCTGTCGGTCCCTGACAGCGGCCCCGATTGCGTCGAGGATGCTGGTCGTGACCAGATCGTAGATCTCGTCCGACGTCAATCCGCGATCGGACATGGCCCTGGTCAGCGCCGGATACTTATCGTTGTCGATATCGTGCTGGTCGATTGGCGAGTAGCCCTGGGTGTCATGCAAGACGCTGCCTATCGCCAACAATTCCAGCGCGTCGATCAGCGGCATCACCGCCGCGCTCGGCACGCCCTCCTCCACCAGACGGGCGGCCGAGGTATCCAACATGTGGGCACCCATGCCCAGAGACCGACGGCCGGCGATCAGCGGTACCAGCGCGGGATGTCTGAGCAGTGCAGCGCGGAGATTGCGGGCGTTACGCGGCAACCACTGCCGCCAGTCCTCATCGGTGGCGTCGGGGGTACGCACTTCGGACAGCGCGAATTCTGCTGCGCCGATGAGGATTTCATCCTTGTTCTCGAAGTGGTGATAGAGCGAGGCTCCGTTGACCCCCAGCGCATCGGCCAGTTTGCGGATGCTGAGCCCTTCGAGGCCGTCTGCATCGATGATCGCCAGCGCGGTCTCCAGTACCTTGCGCCGTGAGATGAGCGGGATCTTTGGTCGTGCCATGCGTGCTGCCTTCCGGTTTGCCCATAGCGTAACCAAACGCCGTCTGACCGGGCCAGCGACATGGGAAGTCGGCGGCAGCAGGCGGCGCGCGATCAGCTCGGTGTCGGCGCCAGCGCCGGAGCCACCGTGGAGTTCCCCGAGCCGTACTTCACCTTCAACTCGGCCTTCGGCAACTTGCCGGATCCGTTGCGCTCGAAGGGCTCCACGACGAGGAATTCGGCCGGCACCTTGAATTTTGCCAGGCGGTTGCGACAGTGCTCCCGCACCGAGTCAGTGTCCAGTTCGACGCCGGGCTTCGCAACGAGCAGTGCGCGACCGACTTCGCCCCACCGCGCGTGGACGATCGGAATGACGGCGGCATCGGCGATCCCGGGATGCGACTGCAGGACACGTTCGATCTCAGCGGGGTAGACGTTTTCGCCGCCGGACTTGTACATGTCCTTGATGCGGTCGACGATCGTCAGATATCCGTCCCGGTCCTGCCTGACCGCGTCGCCACTGCGGAACCATTCGCCGGAGAATGCCGGGTCGTCCGCCCGGTTGCGCCGCCAGTAGCCGGGGATGATCGACGGGCCGTGAACCCACACCTCACCAGTCTCGCCCACCGCCACGTCGTTGCCATCGGGTCCGACGATCCTCAGCTGGGTGTACTGCACCGGGACACCGCAGGTGCTGAACTTGGTCAGCGCCACGGCGGGCGCGACTACGCTGGCGATCGGGCCCATCTCGGTGGACCCATAGCCGGGGCTGAGCGCCCAGCCGCGGTCGTGGAAGGCCTTCGTCACGTCCCAGTTGAGAAATCCGCCGCCGACCTGGCCGTGGCGCAGGTGCCTGAAGTCGGCGTCGACGAAACCAGGGACGGCACTCATCGCCTGGTACATCACCGGCGCGCCGGAGAAGTGCGTGAATCCAGCGGAGGCGTCGCGTAGCAGCGCCACCGCCTGAGCGGGATCGAAACCCGGTGCGACGGCCACCGTCCCACCGAGTGAGAGGATCGGGTTGGCCATGCTGTTGAGACCACCGGCATGGAAGAACGGCAGTACGGCTAGGTACTTCGACGATGGCGACAAATCATAGGGTTCAATGGAATTCAAGGTCTGATAGTGCAGCGTCTGGTGCGTGACGATGGCACCCTTGGGCCGTCCGGTCGTGCCAGAGGTATAGATGAGCTGAACCGTGTCCGTCATGCGGGCGACGCGTTCCGCCGACCGTGGAGTGGCGGCACGGGACGCGGACTCGAGGCCGTCGACGTCATCCGCTGCACCGAAGGACGCTAGCCGGGGCACGCCTGCGGCGTCGGCGACCCGGGCCGCCATCTGTTGATGACCGGCGTCGTGGATCAGCACGGCGGGTTCGGAGTCGCTGCAGAGGAATTCGAGCTCCGACTGCACCAGCCGGAAGTTCAGTGGCACGTAGACGGCACCGAGCCGCAGGCAGGCCAGTTCGATGATCAGGCTCCACGGGTGGTTTGCGGCGAGCACCGCCACCCGGTCACCCACCCCCACGCCGAAATCCTCGGCCAGCGCTCCGGCCAGGCCGGCCACCTTGTCCTCGAGCGAAGCCCAAGTGATCACGTCGCCAGTGACGACGTCCTCGATTGCGTTGGCCTGCGCCCTCGTTCGTGAGTAGTAGGACACGAAATCGGTCGCGTAGTGCTCACTGGTCATGTCACGATCCTCCCCGTCAGCGAAGCTGCGGGATGACCGACGAGCCGATGAGCTCCACCATGTCACGGAACTCGCCTGCTGGCTGACCGCCCATGTCGACGTAGATCAGATTGGTGTCGCTCGAGAGCACCTGAGCCCAGGTGTTCAGCTTGTCGGCGACTTCAGCTGGGCTGCCGACCAGCGCCGGACCGCGTCTCGTGAGGAAGTCGAAGTCGAAGGGCTTCTTGAGGAATGGCGGTGGGTCTGGGTTCACCCGGGGAATGACGGTCTTCATCAACTCGAAGTATGCGCGATAGCGCGGTTCCCACCTCTCGCGAGCGGTTTGACTGGTAGTGGCTACGTTGACGTGCCAGCACGCGCCGATTCGCGGCTGATGCGGGTGCCCGTAGGACGCGAAGCGTTCCTGGTAGTTCTCGACGACCGGCTTGAACATCTCCGGGTTGCCGAACGCGGACGGCAACATCAGCTCCAACCCCAAGCGCGCAGCGAGCTCGAGCGAGGATTCCGATGCACCTCCGCCGATCCACACCGGCACGGATCCGACCGGCGTTGGCTGCAGCACGAAGTCCTCTATCGGTGCGCGATGGCGCGACCCCGGCCAGCTGACGGTCTTGCCGCTGAGCAGCTGGGTGAGCAGTTCGACGTTCTCGGCGAACAGCTCATGGGAGTCCTCGAGCTTCTGGCCGAACAGCGTGTAGGTCGATACGAAGAAATTGCCGCGCCCGACCACCATTTCGCATCGGCCGCCCGACAGCGCGTCGACGGTGGCGTAGTCCTCGGCCATCCGGATCGGGTCGAGGTTCGCCGCCAGCGTGACAGCGGTAGACAGCCGCAGAGCGGTGGTG
>JAHFVB010000031.1:0-1557 GCA_023264755.1 Mycobacterium sp.
AGGCATGGTCGACCCGGACCCACACGTCGCCGTCGACGACGCGCAAGGGCAGCTGCTCCAACTGTGCCCCCGGCGCGGTCAGACACTCGCCGGACGTCGCGTCGTAGCAGAACCCATGCCATGGGCAGGTCAACATGCCGCTGGAGACGTCGAGCACCGCGTTGTCCAAAGGCAGTGCCTCGTGGGCACATTCGTTGCGGTAGGCCGTGAGTCTGTTTTCGAGGTTGACGACGATGACCTCGGCAGCGGCCCCGGAGGCGGACATCAGATTCGCCACCGTGAGCTCGTCGCGCGGAATGTCCGTTGCCGGTCCGACCCTCACCCAGCCCTCGCGGGTCGGGTTCAACCCCATTCGCAGCGCCTCGACCGAGATCACCGTCGGGGAGGGCTCATTGGGCAGCACCTCGACGGCGGTGACTCCCGGTACGCCCGCCACGAGCGCGTCCTCGACGAGGGTGCGCAACGTCACCGACGACATGGAGCAGCCGTTGCACGCCCCTTCCAGCCGGACGAACGCCGTGCCGTCCTCGATGCGCACCAGCGCCACGTCGCCGCCGTGGCTCTGTAGTTGCGGGCGGACCTCCGTCAGCACGCGTTGCGCCACGGTCATCGGGTCCGGTCGCACCAGTTGGTGAAGCGACAGCAGCAGGTGCACCACCGGGTCGTCGACGAGTTCGAACAGCGCCGGTCTGGTCGCCTCGTCGTCCTTCAGTCGGCGCACGATGGACACCAGGCCGGCGCGGTGGATCGCCTCGATGGCGGCCTTCACCTCCTCGGCGACGGCCCGCGCCTTGGGGTCGAGCCCGGCCAGCGCACACATGGCGTCGTCGACGCGCTTGGCGAGCCGCTCGACGTCGGGCTGCTGGTCGGCTGTTGGACTGGACTTCGCGTGGTCGGCGACGGCGGTCATGGCGATTCCGTACGGTTCAGCGTGACCTGGCGGGCGATCTCGTCGAGCACCCCGCGCACCGCACGCACCGACTCGCCGTCCCCGAGCTCCTCGAACAGCGACCGCGCCTCGTACAGCTTCGCCTTGGCCTCGTCGAATGCTCCCAGGTGAGCCAGCACGTTGCCCTGGTTGGCCAGAACGCGGGCCCGTCCGAGCGGGTCGGTGTTCCGGTCGCGGGCTTCGAGCACCGCCTCGTACAGCTCGACCGCCTCCACGAGATTGTCGGCCTGATGCTTGGACGGGGTGTACACCAGCGAATTGGCCAGGTTGAGTTGAACGCTCGCCCACTGCTCGGGATGGTCCTCGCGGGTGTAGACCGTCAGCGCCGAGCGCAGCGACTGTGCTGCCACGCCCAACCGCAGCTGTCCGGACGCCTCGACCATCGGCATGGTCAGGTAGGCGGTCGCCAGGTTGGCGTGCGCGGAGGCCCACAACAGCGGCGCGTCC
This sequence comes from Mycobacterium sp., assembly GCA_023264755.1. Lineage (GTDB taxonomy): Bacteria > Actinomycetota > Actinomycetes > Mycobacteriales > Mycobacteriaceae > Mycobacterium. The sequence continues at coordinate 1,397 of JAHFVB010000031.1, forward strand.
TCGCGGCGCACCAGCTGCAGCGCCGCATGGTAGTGCGGAATCGCCCGAGCCATCAGGCCCGGATTCTCCTGCGCCTGCTCGTGCAGCAACCCGGCCGCGGTCAGGTGCAGTTCGGCGCGCTCGACCAGCAGTCCGTCGGCGCCGTCCAGGAGCCGCAGCGC
>JAHFVB010000031.1:1567-13941 GCA_023264755.1 Mycobacterium sp.
CAGCGCCCGCTCGATGCGCTCGTGCGCCTCCCCCGGTTCGTCGGTCTGGAGGCATACGGAGGCCGTGGCGCCGAGCAGCACGCCGGCCAGCGGCCGCGAGACGTCGCGGGCCCGTTCGACCGCGGCATCGAGGGCGGTGATGGCGGCCGCGGGATCGTCGGCCAGGGTGGCCGAGGCCTGAGCCGCCAAGACCACCGCGGCCAGTTCGCCGTCGAGGTCCGTGTGCTGCGGCACGGCGTCGGTGCGGCCGACGGCGAACGACACCACGTCGACGAGGACGCCGAACTCGCCGAGCTCGGCGCGCAACCCGTCCAGGTCGGTGACGTCGTCGGCGTCCAACACGAACCGGTTGTAGCGCGTGACCGGATCGGTGCCGTCGAGTGCTGCCAGGGCGGCGGCCCGGTCACCGGCGAGGGCGTGCCGATGCGCGCTCAGCCGCGCCGGCCAGTGCTCCGGCAGGCAGCCGGAGAGCAGCGCCCGGCGAGCCGGCTCGGTGTCCTCACCGGCCGGAATCAGCAAATAGCCCAAGGGAAGGCCGAAGGCGCCCAACGGTTGCGGACGCACGCCGACCGCGGTGGACGCGTCGGCGATCACGGTTTCGGTCACTGCCCTCCCTTACTGGTCATCCGTACTGGTCATCCGCTCCTGGGCCCTCGGATGTCACGTTCGGCGGCCCGCCGGATGAGGTTGGCGGCCAGTTCGGCCCGACGGCGGGTGCGGTAGGTGCCGATTCGCTTCCGGACGACGCCGTCGTCGAAGACCACGACGATGTCGACGGCGAACTGTCCACGCTCCTCTACGACGACGGTGTCGACCGTCTGGGCGTCCTCGGCGCGACCCTTCTCCCGGATCACTATGGCCCCGGCTCCAGCGGGATGCGCAACGCGCCGCGGGCCTCGTCCCAGTACGCCGGACGAACTCCGACGGGGATGCGGCCGTAGAGCACCTCGTGGATCAACACGCTGCGGTCGCCGGCCGGGTTGCGCTGCTTGAGCAGGAGCCCGCCGCTGCGCGGGCCCCGCAACGGGATCAGCAAGAAGTCGTCGTCACTGACCACCGCGGCGACCGCGTCGGAGGCGAATCTGCTCGCCGCCAGCGCGGCGTCCAGCCGGACGTACCCGTCGGCGGTGAACTCCACCGTCGCTTCGGATGCCTTCGCCGGCCGCAACGGGGCCAGGAAGTCGCGCTCGATCACGTCCATGACCGTCTGCATTCCGGTCAGCACCGGTTCGGAGAGCTCCGCGCCGAACTCGACCGTGGCGACTTCGATCAGGAAGACCGTGATGTCGGACGGACAAGCGTCGCCCAACGCCCACCGGGCGAACGCAATGGCGTGGTCCCACCGAAACGAATGCGTGTGCAACCCCTGCAGCGGCGGTAGTTCCTCGAACTCGGAGCCGGGCACGCGGTAGACCGTGCCCGGGGCGGCCCCGGTCGCGGACGCGTCGACGATGACGACCCGCTTGGCCCCCCGCATCCGGAACGCGGTGTCCATGCCTGCGGTGCCGCCATCGACCAGTTGCGCCCCGTCCGGCACGCCCAACTCCCAGAGCTGACGCACCAGGACGGGTCCGACCCCGTCGTCCCCCCGCAGCAGATTGCCGCAGCCGACCACGAGCAGCTCACAACCCGGCGGCTCGAGGTCGACTTCCGCCGAACCGCCTGTGGGCGAAACTATTTCACCGGGTGCTGGCTTCAAAGCAGGGATCACACCATTCCGTTGATGACGAACTTGGACAGTTCCTTCCCCGTCTTCCCATCGTAGGCGTGCACGGTGCAGACCAAGCAGGAATCGAAGCTCCGCGCCACGTGACCCAGCTCGACTGGATCCTCGGCGTCCACGATCGGGGAGCCGACCAGGGCCTGCTCGATGGGTCCGAGCACGTCCGAACCATCGCGCGGGCCGATGTTCCAGGCCGTCGGAGTTACCACCTGGTAGTTCTTTATCTTGCTGTCCTCGATGACGATCCAGTCCGAGAGCGCACCACGCGCGGCCTCGGTGGAGCCGAAGCCCTTTCCGGAGGCATGCTCGACGGGCTTGGTGTAGAAGCTCTCCTTCAGATCGAGCTCGTCGAGCCACTGGCGCGCCCACTTGTAGTACTTGGGCGCCTCGTGCATACGGGCCATCTGGCGGACGAAGACGCTCGGGCCAATCGAATTCATCAAATTGGGGAACAGCGGGTCGTTGTCCTGATGCGGCAAGGCATTCGGGCCGCCCGCGGCCATGCGGCGGGCCAGCGGCCCCGCCTCGAGCGGCACGTTGCCCAGGCCGCCGCCGATGTCGTATCGCGGCGACTTGGCCCAGCTGTACTTGCCCTGCTTGCGTCCGGCCTCGGGGTCGATGGGGATGGTCTCACCGTCGAACGGATGCAGCGGTCGGCTGCCCTCGTAGAACGAGTGCGTGACGTCCTCCCGAACCTTCGCCTGATCGAAGGCGTGCCACTGCCCGTTCGTGTAGATCCCCGAGCGGCCGATCAACGCATCGTTGCGACCGTCGATGGTGGGATGTTCGTAGCGCACGGGATCGAAGTAGGTGCCGGTGGCCAAGTAGCTGCCAACGCCCTGGCCGTACTTGTCCAGGCCGACGTCGAGGCAGTAGCGGATGAAGAATCCGCAGTCGCTGTCGTGCTGGGACTCGTTCTCGTCGACCCAGGCCAGCATGTCCTCCCAGGTCTTCACCTCCAGCCAGCGATCGACGCTGCAGCCCAGCCACTGTCCCTCCAGCCACGCGTCCTTCCAGTGCTCGAGGATCGCAATCGAGCGGGTCACGTCGGACAGCGTCGGGGCACACATCACGCCACCGGGCACCATGAAGCTCGAATGCGGCCACTGGCCGCCGAAGATCGCATACACCTCGACCGGCTTGTTCGAAAGCACCACGCCCGGTTGGTAACTGGTCCCCACGTATGGTGCGAAGCGGCGCACCGCCTCGGCGTACAGCGGCGACTTGGCATAGTTCTTGTTGGTGAGATCGATGGCGAAGAGCGCATAGAAGTAGCGCGGAATCGACTGCAGCGTCTCCGCGGCCTGGCAGATGTTGCGCACCAAGGTCGCGTTGGGTGGCATGTGCGTCGCCCACGCCGTGTCGAGTGCATAGGCGGACTTGTAGAGATGACTTCCGCCGCAGATGCCGCAGATGCGCGGGCACACGACGAGACCGGCCTGAGGATCCTTGCCACGCAGGATGATCTCGAATCCGCGGAACATCGCGGCCTCGGTCCAGGCGGACGTGACGACACCATCCTCGATGGTGACCCGGACGTCGAGGTCACCCTCGACGCGTCCCAGCGGGCTGACGTAGAGGTCGAGTGCGGTCATTGTGGTTGGTCCTTCCGATAGACCCGGGCTGAAGAGTTGGCTAGGTGGAGTGGGGCGCGCAGCGAACCGGCGCCCCTAGACCACGAACATGTCTTCCTTGGACCATTGCGGCGCCGCGATGCGGGCCGCCGCCGCGTGCGCCATGTAGGTCAGATGGTCGGTGCCCTCGGGCACTTCCTTCGGGATGATCCCGCTGACATTCTGCGTCTTGAACACGGTTCCTGGCGCCAGTTCGAAGTGCGGAAATTCGGGCTCCGTACACCCGATGCAAGGCATTCCGGCGCGGGTCTTCGAGGACTGCCGGTTCCACAGGATCCGGTTGCACGGCGAGTGCGTCATCGGTCCGCGGCAGCCAAACTCGTAGAACAGGCAGCCGGTCCGAGTGCCCTCGCCGAAGGACATCGTGGACTGCTTGTACTCGAAGAATTGCACACGTGTGCAACCGGTTTGGGTGAACGTCTTGAAGAAGGTCTCGGGCCGATGCAGTTCGTCGAGGGTGAGGTCACCCGCGCGACCGGTGGCCAACGCAACGAGGATCTGAGTGATCCAGTCGGGGTGGGCCGGGCAACCGGGGATGTTGATGACGGGCAGCCCCATCTTCGACTTGAAGTCCGGGCCCAGGAACCCGCCCTTGTTGCGCTTGTGGAACTGCAGCCCGGTGGACCCCGACGGGTTGGGCTCCATCGCCGGGATGCCGCCCCAGCAGGCGCAGTCGCCGATCGCGACGACGATCTGGGCGGCCGCGGCCAACTCGTTGACCCAGTCCTTCATCGGACGGTCGGCGAACATGTCGGCCCGGCCGTCGTAGGCCTCCATCACAGAACCCTCGAACACGAAGATGTCGAGGGGCCGTTCGCCGCTCACGCAGTCGTTGAACACCTTCTGGGCGTTCTTGCCCAACTCGAGGCCCAGCGACGGGTGCCAGATGAGGTCGAGTCCGAAGTCGACGATCAGGTCGACGACGTTGGGCTCCTCGGCATTGAGGAACGACATCGTGTTGCCACTACACGCGCCACCCTGAAACCACAGCACCGAAGCCATGTGAACTCCTCTCCCGGTAACCCGTCACCGGGACCTTGGTCGATGATGAACCGATAGTGAAGGGCCGAAGGTCACCGAAGTTGCCTGCCGAACGATTTGGCCACCTGGAGCATGAATCCGAGCCCGCGGGCCACGTCGGGATCCTTCATCGCCTTCAACATCCCGAAGAAGCCCTTCGGGCCCTCCGCATTTCGGGCCGTGGCCGACTTCGCCTCCACCAGGGCGTCGCCCAGTTGGGTGAGCACCTCGGTGGCCTGCGGGTCGGTGAGCCGCGACGACAGCAACGAGTCGAGCGCCGGCGTCGCGCCGATGACCTTGTCGGACAGCGTCGCGAAGCTGCCCGCCAACCCGGCCAGGTCGACCGCTCTCAGGGCCTCTACCCCCGGAATCGACTGAGTGATCGAGGCACCGTTGGCGTCGGACTTCAACTCCCCTATCGCTGCGGTCAGCGACTCGCTGATCTCGTCGCTGCGTCGCACCAGGCCGTCGAGCCCAGACACGAGTATGGCCAGCAGATCAGCGTGCTCGAGCAAATCGTTGAGCGACGCCGCCACCCGAGGATCGTCCAGTTTTGCCCGGACCTGATCGGCTGGTGACGTTGCGAGAGCTTGAACGTTCGCCGTCATGAGGACCTCCGTCTTCGCGCTGTGTCCCTGGTCTCAAACTAGCTCGCCGAACTGGCTGCGCCTATCGCATTCACGCAGATACCATCAGGATTGCGAACACTTCAATGCGCTGGCGCGCAGTAGATCTGGCCAAATTGCACGGCTCTTTAGGTGAGGCTCCACTAACTTGGAAAAACTGCAGTCGAGGCCCTAGGTGTCACGTCTGACGCGACTCGGCTTCATCGACACCCGACGCACCAGCGACCCCGTGCGGCGCAAGGTGCGGTCCCGCGGCGTACCACCCGCGCTCGCCAGCAACGAGATCTTCTACACCGAAAGCATCCGTGAGGCAGCCAAACTCATGGGTCAGGCGCTGTCGCCGTCGACCCTGAACGTGGTGCCGGAACACGTAGACGGATTCGCCGCGGCCATGCACGGCGTGCGGCTGCGAAACGTCAGCATGCTGTACTTCGATCTGCACGTCCCCGCCACCATTGACATCCCTTGCCTCGGTAGGTACTTCGCAGTTCACATGCCCACGAACGGCGCCGCGTTGGCCACCCACCGGGACAAGACCTTCGAAGCCAACAGCACCTGCGCATTGGTCACCAGCCCGGGCCAGGCGTTGACCATGCGGCTGGACCTCGACTCGCCGCAGTTGGTGATTCGCGTCGAGGAGCCCGCGATGGCCACCTACCTCACCCGATTGCTCGGTCGAAGACTGCAGCACCCCTTGGCCTTCGAGCCGGAGTTCGACCTCACCACCGAGGCTGCGATGCGCTGGCACGCCGCCATCCAGCTGATCCATACCGAGGTATTCCACGCCGGTTCACTGGTGCAGCACGGGCACGGGATCAGTGCCATCGAGGATTTGGTGATGAGCAGTCTGCTGCACCTGCAGCCGAACAACTATCACGCCGACTTCACCCAGCCGCTGCGACCGGGCAAGCGCGACGCCGTGGTGCAGGCGGCGATCAAGTACCTCGACGATCATCTGGCCGAACACATCACGATGGATTCGGTCGCCCATGCGGTGCACATGAGCGTCCGCGCCGTGCAACAGGGTTTCCACGAACAGCTCGGCATGTCTCCGATGACCTACCTGCGAGAGCGTCGGCTGGAGCGGGTCCATGCCGAGCTCATGGACGCCACGCCCGCCGACGGCATCACCGTGACCGCGGTCGCCGAACGGTGGGGCTTCCACCACTTGGGCAGCTTCGGCGGCGAGTATCGCAAGCGCTGGGGCGAGTCCCCGTCGCAGACGTTGCGCCGCTAGCCCGCCACTCCCCGCGAGGGGGAACGTCACGACGAATTCCCGGCGGCAACGTCGTCACGTTCCCACTCGGAGTCGATGACTAGCAGATTCGCGGAAGTTGCTCGCCCAGTTCGCGTTCGATCACCCGGGTGGTGCCGAACGGCGTGCGACCGACCACCATGCCCGGGTGCTCGGAAACCACCCGACCGATGACCGCCGCAGCCGCCCCCTCGGGCCGCTCGCGCATCGCCGCGAGGACCGCCTCGGTCGCCGTCGGATCGACGAAAGCGACCAGCTTGCCCTCGTTGGCCACCTGAAGCGGGTCGAGCCCGAGGAAGCCACAGGCCGAAGCCACCGCCTCGGGCACCGGGATGGCCGCCTCGTCCAGGGCGACCCCGACCCCGGCCGACCTGGCGATTTCGACCACGGCGGCGACCAGCCCGCCGCGGGTCGGATCACGCAGCGTGTGGATGCCCCCGTCCGGCGCTGCCGCCAGCATGGCGGCGACCAGTCGGTGCAGCGGGGCGCTGTCGGTGGTGACGACCGTGCCGAAGTCGATCCCGGCCCGCACGCTCATGATGGCCACCCCGTGTTCGCCGACGTTCCCCGAGACGATGACGTCATCACCGGGACGCGCCAGTTCCGGTCCGATGTTCACACCGTCGGGAATGACTCCGACCCCGGCCGTATTGACGAACAGCTGGTCGGCACTGCCCTTTCCGACGACCTTGGTGTCACCCGTGACGATGCCTACCCCGGCATTGTCGGCGGCCTCGCCCATCGACTGCGCGATGCGACCGAGCAGCTCCAGTTCGAGGCCCTCCTCGAGGATGAACCCGGCGGTCAGCCCCAACGGCTGCGCGCCACTCATCGCCAGATCGTTGATCGTGCCGTTGACGGCTAGCTCGCCGATGTTGCCGCCGGGGAAGAACAAGGGTTGCACCACGTAGGTATCGGTCGACACCGCGATGCGCCCGGCGGCGACCGCGAGCACGGCGGAGTCCCGGCTAGGGCCGCCGCCGGAGCCGAACGCGGGCAGGAAGAGGTTCTCGATGAGTTCCTCGGACAACACTCCTCCGCCGCCGTGGCCCATGACGATGCGCTTGGTCTCCCGCAGCGGAAGTGGGCACACCCAGTCCGCGGGATCGATCGTGACGGGCTGCTGTTCGGCCCCTGGCGACTCGGGCAGCGGAGGTTCAGACATGGGCGGCCGTCAGGTCCGCCAGATCGAGCCGACGGAATTGGTAGTACGCCGCGCAGGCGCCCTCGGAGGACACCATGGTGGCGCCGAGCGGGGTGCGCGGGGTACACGACGTGCCGAAGGCCGGGCACTGGTTGGGTTTCAGCAGTCCCTGCAGCACCTCGCCGCTGTGGCATTCGGCGGACTCGGCGACGTGCAGCTGGCCGACGCCGAACTTGCGTTCCGCATCGAACTGGGCGTAGCGGGGCGACAACGTCCACCCCGACTTGGGAATCATGCCGATGCCGCGCCACTGCCGGTCGGTGACGACGAAGACGTCATCGAGCGTTTGTTGAGCAACGACGTTGCCCGCGTCGCTGACCGCGCGCGGATAGGCGTTGCGCAGCTCGGCCTTGCCGTCCTCCAGCAGCTCCACCAGTTGGCGCACGCCTTCGAGCAGATCGAGCGGTTCGAAGCCCGATACGACGATCGGCACGCCGAACTCCTCGACGAGCGGACCGTATTCCGAAGTGCCCATCACCGAGCAGACGTGCCCGGCACCGAGGAAGCCCTGCACCCGATTGGTCGGCGACGTCAAGATCGCCGTCATCGCCGGCGGCACCAACACATGGGAGACCAGCAGGTAGAAGTTCTTCAACCCGAGCCGCTGGGCGTGCACGACCGACATCGCGTTGGCCGGTGCGGTGGTCTCGAATCCGACCCCGAAGAACACCACGTCCTTGTCCGGATTCTCGGCGGCGAGCTGGGTGGCGTCCAACGGCGAGTAGACGATGCGGACGTCACCGCCGCGGGCCTTCACGCTGAACAGGTCCTGTGTGCTGCCCGGGACCCGCAGCATGTCACCGAAGGAGCAGAAGATGACGTCGTCGCGCGAGGCGATCTCCAGGGCGCGGTCGATCATCTCCAGCGGTGTGACGCAGACGGGGCAGCCCGGTCCGTGGATGAACTCCACCGCGTCGCCCAGCAACTGGTCGATGCCATTGCGGATTATCGAATGCGTCTGCCCACCACAGACTTCCATGATGGTCCACGTTCGGGTGGCGCGGCGCTTGATGTGCTCGACCAAGGCCTTGGCCGCCACCGGATCGCGGAATTCATCGAGGTACCTCATGCCGACTCCTCGCGGGTGGGACGTGCGTCGGATTGGATCCCGGCCAGCTCCTCTTCGAGGATGCCCAGGTCGGCGAACATCTTCAGCGTGGTGTTGGCGGATTCTTCGTCCAGCCGGCTGATCGCGAAACCGGCGTGCACGATGGTGTATTCGCCAAGCTCCATGTCGGGTAGATAGGCCAGGCAGACCTTCTTGGTGGTCCCTCCGAAGTCGACCGTGGACATCCGGGTACCCGACTCCTCCCAGATCTCGACTACCTTGCCGGGGATTCCGAGGCACATGGGCCGCTTCTTTCTGTCGAGCGCTGGCGGGCGGGTGGAAGCTGCTGATCGGGTGGAAGCTGCTGATCGGGTGGAAGCTGGTGGACCGCTGCGGCGACGACGGCCTGCCCGAGCGCAAGCCCGCCGTCGTTGCACGGCACCACCCGATGGGTGAGTACCTCGAAGCCGCGGGCTCGCAAGCCGGCCCGAATGCCATGGAGCAAGTACCGATTCGCGAAGACACCACCGGTGAGTCCGATCGTCGGGATGTCCATGGCCCTGGCCCCCTCGGCGGCGGCCGTGACGGTGGCCCGCACCACCGCCTCGTGAAACGCCACTGCCAAGTCGGCGGCTACGTGGCCGGCGCCAATGCCCTCGACGAGCCCGGCGATCACCGGCCTCGGATCCAGGACACCGTCGCACACGTCGAAGTCCACGTCCACGTTACTGCCGGCACTCCCCGTCCGGGCCAGGTGTTCGAGCTCGATGGCGGCCTGACCCTCATAGGTGACCTCCTGGCAGACGCCGAGCAGACTCGACACGGCGTCGAACAACCGACCCATGCTGGTGGTCGCGACACACCCGAGGCCGCAGGGAATCTGCTGCGCCAGCACGTGACGCCCCGCGGTGCCGACGGCTGCGACGGGCGCCAACTCCGGATCCCACGGCAATCCGGCTCGATGCAACAGGTCCAGCGCGATGCGCGCCGGTTGTCGCACCGCCCCATCACCGCCGGGTAGCGCGAAGGGCGCGAGGTGGCCCACCCGCGTGAAGCGGGCGGGGTCACCGACCGCGAGAAGTTCACCACCCCAAATGGTTCCATCGGTTCCGAACCCGGTCCCGTCGTAGGCCACGGCCAGCATCGGATCACCCAGCCGCCCGTGCTCGGCGAGCAACGACACGGCGTGGGCGTGGTGGTGTTGCACCGGGCACACCTCGACGTCGGGCTGACGGCGCGCCCAGCGGGTGGTGGCGTAGGACGGGTGCAGGTCGCAGGCGATGAGCTCGGGGCGGCGCTCGGTCATGCGGGCCAGATGATCGAGTGCCGAGGAGAAGCACTGCTGCGTACGCGGGTCGGCCATGTCGCCAAGGTGTGCGGACATGTGGGCGTGCCCGTCGGCGCCGACCAGGCAGAACGTGGTCTTGAGGTCACCCCCGGTCGCCATGAGCTCCACGCCCCCGTCGGCGGGCACCGCCACCGGCAGCGGCGCATACCCGCGGGAGCGCCGCAGCGGCACCAGGGCCCCGTCCTCGTCGACGGTGACCACCGAGTCCTCGCACGGCACGTGAATCGGGCGGTCGTGGGTGAGCACGCCGTCGGCCAGCCCCTCGATCCACCCGAGATCGTCGTCGCGAAACACGATCGGCGACCCGCCGGCGTTGGCCGAGGTCATGACGAGGGCCGACAATCCGAGCCGCTCGAACAGCAAGTGGTGAATCGGCGAGTACGCCAACATCACTCCGACGTCCGACAGCCCGGGCGCGAGCTGCGGGCACAGGGCGCCGGACCGGCTGGGCACCAGGACGATCGGGGCGGCCGGCGATGCCAGGAGCGCCTCGGCGGCCTCGGAGATCCACGCGATGCGATGCGCTGCCGCCAGGTCCGGCGTCATCACCGCAAACGGCTTCGCGGGCCGCGTCTTCCGTCGCCGCAGCTCGGCGACCACCTTGGCGTGGTCGGCTCGGCAGGCGAGGTGAAAGCCGCCGATGCCCTTCACCGCGACGATCCCGCCAGCGGCGATGAGCGCAGCCGCGGCGACGATCGGAGCTTCGTCGGCGAAGGGTCCCCGCCACGACACCGTCGGTCCGCAATCGGGACACGCGATGGTCTGCGCATGGAACCTGCGGTCGGTGGGGTCGTGATACTCCGTGGCACACTGCGCGCACATCGGAAACGTCGCCATGGTGGTAGCGGGCCGGTCATACGGCAGGTCCGTGATCACCGTGTATCGCGGACCGCAGTTGGTGCAGGTGATGAACGGATGCCCGAACCGCCGATCGGTCGGGTCGTTCAGCTCCCGGCGGCAATCCGCACACATGGCGATGTCGGGCGGGACGAGCGTGCGCGCCCCACCTGCCGAGCGGCTCTCGACGATGCGGAACTCGACGTCCCCGGTCGGCGCGACGGCGCAGACGTGCACCGCATCGATGCGGGCCATCGGCGGCGGCGCGGTCTGCACATCGGTGACGGCGCCGTCGACGGCTCGGGCGCTACCTTCGAATTCGCAGTGAACCGCCCCGGAGTCGTTGTAGACGAACCCGGTCACCCCGTGGGTGTGGGCGATGCGGGCCACGGCCGGGCGGAAACCGACCCCCTGGACGACGCCGGTGATGTCGAGCCGGGCCCGCACCGTCGTCATGGCCGCATGCCGAACACGCTTCAGCTACCTCCAAACGGAGCAGGGCTAAGAGCCGCGTCGACGGGCTGAAGACACGGCCAATCATCCCAGGCTAGCCCCGGCAAACTACGGCGACAATCACAATCGCGCAGAGACTTTCGTCAGCAATTCCCGGTTACCAATTGCCCTGCCCACCCGTCCGGGTAGGGGCTAATCTACGCACCAACGACTACCTACTCGCAGACAGACGGTGACGAGCGATGCATGAACTCTCACTGTGTCAGGCGGTAGCCGGCGTGGTGAAGGCTCATGCCACTGGTCGGCGGGTCACGGTCGTGCGTGTGCGGGTCGGCGCCCTGCGCCAGGTCGTGCCCGACGCGTTGTCGTTCTCCTGGACGCTGGTGCGCGATTTCGAGCACCTGGCCGACGCGGAGCTCGAGTTGGAGCTGGTTCCGGCAGAGGTGTCATGCCGACCGTGTGGAGTTCGATCGGAGCTCACGTCGCGGTATTCGGTGGCCTGTCCGGCGTGCGGTAGCCCGGACGTTCAGGTGCTGCATGGCGAGGAGTTCATGGTCACGTCCATCGAGGTCGACGACGCGCCAGTCGTCGAATCATCGAAAGGTGTTCAGCATGGGTAAGTTTCACCGGCACGATGACGGCACGGTCCACGACCACGACCACGACCACGACCACGACCACGACCACGACGGTCATCATCACGCGGTCGGTGACCACGGTGGGCTCGGTGACCACAGCGGATACGACACCGGCTCGCAACGCATCGACGTGTTGGAATCGATCTTCGCCGAGAACGACGTCCGGGCCGGATTCAACCGCAAGGCCTTCGAGAACAACGGAATCCGTGCGCTCAACATGATGAGCTCGCCGGGCTCGGGCAAGACTACGGTGCTGGCCGCCACCCTCGACGAACTCAACGGCGAACTCGCCATCGGCGTCGTCGAAGGCGACATCGCCACCGATCTGGACGCGGCGAAACTCGACGGCCGCGGGGCGCAGGTGTCACTGCTGAACACCAGCAACGGGTTCGGCGGTGAATGCCACTTGGACGCTCCCATGGTCAATCGGGCCCTGGCCGGCCTCGACCTACCGACGCTGGACCTGGTCATCATCGAGAACGTGGGAAACCTGGTGTGCCCCGCCGAATTCGACGTCGGCGAGCACGCCAAGGTGATGGTGTACTCGCTGACCGAGGGTGAGGACAAGCCGCTGAAGTACCCGGTGAT
>JAHFVB010000031.1:13951-16573 GCA_023264755.1 Mycobacterium sp.
CCCACCTGGATGCCGACGTCGAGACCTACGTCGCTCGAATTCGGCAAGTGAACCCGCAGGCCCTGGTCCTACCGGTCAGCGCCCGCACGGGCGAGGGCATGCCGGCCTGGTTCGCCTGGCTGCGCGAGTTCGCCGGTCGCCACTCCGAATCGACGTAGCCGGTCACCCCGCCGGACACCTCACTGAGGAAGCGCAGCCCTGGCCTTGAGCGCCAGCCACAGTTCCATGCGATCGTCGCCGTCGTCGAGGCGTCGCCCGGTCAACGCCGCGATTCGGTCGATCCGGTTCCGGACGGTGTTGCGGTGCAACGCCAACCGGTGCGCCGCGGGATCCCAGGCCCCGTTGTCCCGCAGCCACTGATCCAACGTTCGCAGCAGTTCCAGCCGCGTCCTGGGGTCGAGCTGATCCAGTGGGGCCAGCACCGCGTCGGCGAAGCCGCGAACCACCTCGGGGTTGCCCAACGACAGCAACAACGAGGCCGTCGCACCCTCACTCGCGGTGACGATCCGGCCGAGCTGCTCACTGATCGGCAAGAGGGCGCGCGCCTGCATCGCAGAAACGGCCAGCGTTTCGGACGCGGTGGCGCCGCCGATTCCCGCCGGCAGGTCCGGAGCATGCGTACGCAGCGCGTCGGTCAGGACCGCGAGCTCGGCGTGCGCGAGCTCGACCGTCGCACCCCGGACCCGGAGCAGCGCGCCGTCGAGCCCGACGTATAGCCGATTGGCCAGCAGCTCCGGCTCCTCGGAGCTCACGACGGCCACGTGGTAGTGCTGCTCGGTGAAGCCAACGCTGGCCGCCAGGTGTTGTGCGCGTTCACGTTTGATGCCTGGACGCAACAACTGGGCGAGCACTTGGCCGCGCCGGGTGCGCTCGGGCTGATCGGACAGATTGCGCCGTTCGACGTCCAACGCAATCAAGGAGACCAGCACGGTCGACGAGCTGCGGGACGTCACGTCCATGTCGGCGCCGAGCACCACGTAGGCCAGCGGCACCTGCGCCCCGACCGTGTGCACCTCGAAGTCCCCCACCATCGCCCATCCGCCGCTCACCGGCGGTAAGTCGAACGGCGCCAGTCGAGCCCGCTCCACCAGATCGGCGGCGGTCGTCGGCGTCGCCGCCATCAGGCGGCCGCGGCCGTCGCACACCACGCATGGGGTGGTACTGGATTCCGACCACGCCGACAGGAGTGCCGGCAACGGTGCCGAGCTGGTCGCGACGGCCGTGAGCCGGCGGTTGAGTTCCATCGCCGTCTGCAGCTCCCGGCGTTCCTGGGCCGCGATCGAGGCGAAGACCCACTTGGTGACGGCGATGAACGGGGTTTCGTCGGGCACCGTCAGCAGCGGCACGCCGAGCTCCTCGGCGGCCGTCCGCAGCGCCTCGGGACACTGCTGATATGGAAGGCCGTGACCCAGGCCGAGAGCCAGCCCGGCCACCCCGGCCGCCGCGCACTCCGAGACGTAGGCCCGGCAGGCCGGTAGCTCCATCGGCAGCAGCAGCCCCACGGTCATCAGCAGTTCGCCACCGCGCAGCCAGTCCCCCGGCGCGGTCAACTCCGACACGTGCGCGGAGGTGACGCCGTTGCCCAGACCCCTCGCACCGGCCGTGACCTGCAGATTCAGCGACCGGTCCGCCACGACGTCGGCCACCGTGATCACTCGGAACCACCCGGACTGTACATTTCGCCCAATCGTAATGGACACATTGAACAGTTTGGCCATGGTGGTGCCCGCGGCCAGCGGCGCATGGTGATGGCCAACACACGACTGTTCGCAGGAGTCACCATGTCAGCCAGCACGCCCGCCGCCGAACACCGCACCGGTGCGATGATCGAGCGCCGCTCGATCGACTACGTTCCCGACGACGAACGCCACGGCAAGGTCTCCCACCAGGGCCCGTTCTGGTTCGTGGGCAACTTCCAGCCGTTCACGCTGGCGCTTGGCTTCGTAGGACCCAGCCTCGGCTTGTCACTGTGGTGGACGATCGTCGCAGGCCTCGCCGGCATTGCCTTCGGGACGCTGTTCATGGCCTTCCACGCCACGCAAGGTCCGGTGCTCGGGCTGCCCCAGATGATCCAGTCCAGGGCGCAGTTCGGTTACCGCGGGGTGCTACTGCCGTTGGTCGGCACGCTGTTCACCTTCGTCGGGTTCAACGTCGTCGACGTCGTCATCATCAAGTCCGGCCTTCAGTAGATCTTCGGCTGGAATCCATTCCTCGTGGCGGTCGCCATCACGGTGCTCGCCGCACTCGTCGCGATCTTCGGACACGACCTGCTGCACAAGTCATTTCGAGTACTGTTCTGGATCTCGTTGCCGCTGTGGATCGTCTTGACGGGCGGGGTGTTGTTCGGCGCGGTGACGGGCCCGGTGCCCAACCCGGGCGGCTTCACCTTGGTCGCCTTCCTGGTGCAGTTCAGCGTGGCGGCGTCCTACAACATCACCTACGCACCGTACGTATCCGACTACAGCCGCTACCTGCCACGCGACACCAAGCCATCCGCGATCATCGCGTCGGTCTTCGTCGGCGCCTCGGCGTCACCGGCCTGGCTCATTCCGCTCGGTGCCTGGATGGCCACCTACCTCGGCGCCAGCGATGCACTGGCCGGCATCAACCAGACGGGCAACG
>JAHFVB010000032.1 GCA_023264755.1 Mycobacterium sp.
ACGAACGTCAGCAGGAAGTCGGCGTCGTGGGCGCCCGACGTCCAGACCTTCTGACCGTTGACCACGAAGTGATCGCCGTCGCGGACCGCGCGAGTCCGAAGCGACGCCAAGTCCGAACCCGCACTGGGCTCGCTCATTCCGAGCGACGCGGTGCGCTCGCCCTTGAGCACCGGCACCGCCCACTGCTGCTTCTGTTCGTCGGTGCCGAAGGTCAGCAGCGAGGCCGCGATGATGTTGACGCCCTGCGGATTGAAGCTGTGGTAGATGCGCCGCTTGCAGAGCTCTTCGAGGTGGACGTAGGTCTGTAGCACCGTCGCATTGCGCCCGCCGAATTCCGGCGGTTGTGCGGGCAGCAGCCAGCCGTTGTCGAACAGCAGGCGCTGCCAATCGCGCGCCCACTGCGGCATGTGCGACACCGAGCGCGGCCGCTCCAAGGTCTCGGCCGCCGAGGGCAGGTGCTCGTCGAGGAAGGCCGAGAACTCCGCGCGGAAGTCCTCGACGTCGGCATCGAAGGTCAGTTGCACTAGCTCTCCTCGTATTCCTCGGCGATCAACGCGCGGTGCTCCGCCGCACCGCCCAGCATCAGTTCCCCCGCCTTGGCGCGTTTGAGCGCGAACTGCAGGTCGTTCTCCCAGGTGAAGCCCATCGCCCCGAAGCTCTGAAGGCCGTGCCGGAACACCAGCGCCTGGCACTCACCCGCGGACGCCTTCGCCATGGCCGCGGCGATCCGCCGCCGCGGGTCGTCCGCGGCGATGGTGAGCGCGGCGAAGTAGCACAGCGCGCGGGCGCGTTCGATGGCGACGTACATGTCGGCCGCCTTGTGCTGGATGGCTTGGAAGGATCCGATCGGCACGCCGAACTGATGACGGCCCTTCGCGTGTTCGAGCGCCAGGTCCAGGATCCGCTGGCAGGCCCCGACCATGGTGATCGCCAGGCCCATCAGGGCGACGTGGCGAGCGCGTTCGGGGTCGACGGGCAGGCGGTCGGTGTCGGCGACGCGGACTCCGAGGAATGACACCTCTGCGACGTGCAACACCGGGTCGAAGACGTCCACGCGCCGGCTCGTCACCTCGGCGGCGTCGATCAGGAAGACGCCCGCGGCCGTCACCACCGCGAGCCGCTCTGCCCGGTCTCCGTCGAGCACGAATCGGCTGGTCCCGTCGAGCACCCATCCTGCGGCGTCCCGGTGCGCGCCGACTCCGTCGTACACGGCCGTCCCCGAGCGCAGCGGGTCGAAGCGCTCACCGACGAGCGGAGCGAATTGGGACATCGTCGCCAGGTATGGCGTGGGGTCGGTGGCCCGCCCCAACTCCTCGAGCACGATCGCAAGCTCGACGGCATTCTCCGGATCCGCCAACTCGGTCCAGCCGGCGTCGGCGTAGACCTTCCAGAGCGGCAGCGGGTCGACTCCGTCCTCGGCGACGCTGCGTACCAGTGCCGCCGGACACTGCTTGGCCACGGCGTCGCGCACCGTCTCCTGCCATAACCGCTGATCAGCATCGAACTCGAGCAGCACTCGATCGCTCCCTCACCCGTCGTCCAGCTCAAGAGAATAACATTCTCATTAATGAAGTACCGGTTCTCGGAATAATGCCATCGGACTTTACCTCCCGGCCACCGTGCAACTGACCAGCACACACGCTCACCAGGGTCGACCCAGTCAAACTGGTGGAGAACAATGTTCTTGCTAATGAAGAACCAGGATCTACACTGGGGTTTGGTTCCGGCGGCGTCGTCGGCTGGAACCTAGACCTACCCAGACCCACCTAGACCTACCAAGACCTGAGGACGGATTCGGTGAGAGAACTTCGCGACGAGGCGGGCACCGGGTGGAACACCCCCGTCATCGACGCCAGCGTGCACATCTTCACCGAGTCCAACAAGGACCTCCGTCAGAACTTCATGCGGGAACCGTTCCGTAGTCGCGGCTTCCCCGACTACGAGATGGACTGGTACGGCGCCCCCGGCGGCGAGTACGTCCGGGGCAGCGAGGGACCCGACCGGCAGTATCCGGGCTCCGATCCAGACCTGGTGGCCGAGGAACTGTTCACCAAGCGCGGCGTCGACATCGCGATCCTGCATCCGATGACGCGCGGCATCATGCCGGACCGGCATCTGGGTACCGCCATCGCGGCGGCGCACAACGACATGATGGTGACGCGCTGGCTGGAGCATCCCGAGCACGGCGACAAGTTCCGCGGCACCATCCGGGTCAATCCCGACGACGTATCCGGCGCACTGCGGGAGCTCGAGAAGTACAAGGACCATCCGCGCGTCGTGCAGCTGGGCATCCCGTTGCAGTCGCGCGAGCTCTACGGCAAGCCGCAGTTCTGGCCGTTGTGGGACGCCGCCGCCGAAGCCGGGCTGCCGGTGGCAGTGCACATCGAGGTCGGCGCGGGAATCGCCTTCCCGCCCACGCCGTCGGGTAAGACCCGCACCTACGAGCAGTACCTGTCCTTCATGTCGCTGAACTACCTCTATCACCTGATGAACATGATCGCCGAGGGTGTCTTCGAGCGGACCCCGGAGCTCAAGTTCGTCTGGGCCGACGGTGCGGCCGACATGCTGACACCGTTCATCTGGCGGATGGACTGCTTCGGGCGTCCACATCTGGAACAGACGCCGTGGGCCCCCAAGATGCCCAGCGCCTACCTACCCGGTCACGTCTACTTCGTCCAGGGCGGCTTCGACGGACCGGGTGACACCGAGTTCGCCGGCGAGTGGTTCGGCTTCACCGGCAAGGACGACATGACGATGTTCGGCTCGAGCTACCCGCACTGGGACTGCAACGAGCTGAACGTGCCCGCCAGCTACTCGACCGAACAGCGCGACAAGTTGTGCTGGCGCAATGCCGCCGAGCTGTACGGGATCGAAAGTCCAGTCATTCCGTCCGCCCTTGGGGCACAGTAAGAGTTGGCGAGGAGGCCATCATGACAGTGACAGCCAATCCACGAGTGCCCGCGGCCGAGCGCATCGCCGTGCGGTGCGTCGACTCCGACGTCCATCCCATGCCGCGCAGAGGCGAACTGGTCGGATACATCCCGGAGCCGTGGCGCAGCAAGTACTTCACCAACCACGCCGTCGGCGACCAGATCTACTATGACGCGCCGGATTACGCACATTCGTACGCCATGCGAGTCGACAGCTTCCCGCCCGACGGTGAGTTCGCATGCAGCGACCCGGACATGGCCTTGCGGCAACTCATCATGGAGGCGGGGTCCGACATCGCCATCCTGGAGCCCACTCACGGTGAGTCGCGACTGGCCGAGGCCACGTCGGCCTACTGCACGGCGACCAATTCCTGGCTGGCCAACCACTGGCTGGACGATCACAACAACTGGCATCAGCGGTGGCGCGGATCCATCTGCGTGGCGATCGAGGACCCGGTCGGCACCGTGGCCGAGATCGAGAAGTGGGCCGAGCACCCCTACATGGTGCAGATCCTGATCAAGGCGGAGCCACGCCCCTCCTGGGGTGACCCGAAGTACGATCCGATCTGGGCTGCGGCCACCAAGTACGACCTACCGATCAGCTGCCACCTGTCCCGCGGAGTCTACGAAACGCTGCCCATCCCGCCGGTCGGACTGCCGAGCTACAACCACGACTTCATGGTCACCTATTCGTTGTTGGCGGCCAACCAGGTGATGAGCTTGATCTTCGATGGCACGTTCGACCGCCACCCCACCTTGAAGATCGTGTTCATCGAGCACGCGTTCACGTGGATCCTGCCCCTGATGTGGCGGATGGACTCCATCTACGCCAAGCGCAAGTCGTGGCTGGACATCAAGCGCAAGCCGTCGGAGTACGTCAAGGACCACATCAAGTTCACCACCCAGCCGTTGGACTACCCCGAGGACAAGACGGAGTTGACCCGCGCGTTCGAGTGGATGGAGTGCGACAAGATCCTGCTCTACAGCAGCGATTACCCGCACTGGACGTTCGACGATCCGCGCTGGCTGGTCAAGCACCTGCCCGAATACGCCCGGGAGAACATCATGTTCCGCAACGGCCTGGCCACCTACGGGCTGCCGGACACGGTGCCGGTGCTCGAGGGTCAGGTCCGGGTGTTCTGATGCCGAGGGCAGGAACGAAGCGACCAGGGGATCCCCGCTAGTGGCATCCGATCTCAACCCGCCCCGACTCGCTCAGGGGCGCGAGCACGTCGTCGCCACCGTCGACGAGATCCCTCCCGGCACACACAAGTTGGTGCCCATCGGTAGGCACGGCGTCGGCGTCTACAACGTCAACGGCACCTTCTACGCCATTGCCAACTACTGCCCGCACGAGGGTGGCCCACTGTGTGCGGGTCGCGCGCGCGGTCGGAACGTCGTCGACGACGACGTGCCCGGGAACGCGGTGATGGTCCGCGATCAGGAGTTCATCTTCTGCCCTTGGCACCAATGGGGATTCGAACTCGCGACCGGAACGACGGCGGTCAAGCCGGAGTGGAGCATCCGTACCTATCCCGTCCGAGTCGTCGGTACCGACGTACTCGTGATGGCCTGACGAGAGACCAAATCAGTTGACTACGCCCACGGCACAGAAGATCGAAGTCAACGGCGGCAACGTCGTCTACGAAATCCTCGGCGATACCGGGGATTTCATCGTGCTTACCCCGGGTGGGCGATTCAGCAAGGACATCCCCGGCCTCAGACCACTCGCCGCGGCGCTCGTCGAAGGCGGCTATCGGGTGCTGCTGTGGGACCGGCCGAACTGCGGAGCGTCGGACGTTCAGTTCTGGGGTCAGAGCGAATCCCACATGCGCGCCGAGACCCTGGCGCAGCTCGTCACCAAGCTTGACATCGGGCCGTGCATCATCGCGGGAGGCTCTGGCGGAGCCAGGGATTCGATGATCACCGCGATTCTGCACCCCGAACTGGTCACCAAGCTGGTGGTGTGGAACATCGTCGGCGGGGTGTATGGCTCGTTCGTACTCGGCGGGCACTACATCGTGCCGAGCATCCTGGCGGTGCGCGGCCTGGGCATCAAGGGCCTGCTGAACGTCGGCGAGTGGAAGGAGCGCATCGAAGCGAACCCGGCGAATCGCGAGCGCCTCCTGGCGCTCGACGCCGACGAGTTCCTGAAGGTCATGCTGCGCTGGCTCAATGCGTTCGTGTCCAAACCCGGCCAGACCATTCCCGGGGTCCCGGACGAGCAGTTCGACGAGATCAAGGTTCCGACCCTGATCATCCGCGGCGGTGAGAACGACTGGGACCATCCGAAGCGGACCTCCCTGGAGGTGAGCTGCCTGATCAAGGGTTCCGAGCTCATCGACCCGCCGTGGCCGGAGGACGCCTGGGAGCGCGCGGGCGAGAAGATGGCCGCGAGCGGCGGCAAGGACTTCTGCCTGTTCGACACCTGGGTCCAGGCTGCACCGCCGATCCTGGAATTCCTGGGCCGATGAGCGGTTCAGCTTGGGCGAATGTGGACCTCGCAGTTCAGCGCCGCCTCCAGCGCGGTGTGCACGCGGCTCTCCGAGACTCGCGCCAGGTCGGCCTTGCGAAGCGTGACGTGGACGACGTCCCAGCCCTCGTCGCCCGCGACGCGTTCGACCTCGCCGTGCAGGCCCATCCCGGCCAGCACGCCGTACGCATCGTCGTCGGTACCCCTGCTCACGTAGGTCAGCACCCCGACCTCCGGTGTCACGCCGAACGCCCCGAAGGCCTTGGCGCACAACTGGACAGCCCGCCGCGAGAGCTCGTCCGGGTCGTCACCTGCGATCAGTACCTCGACCTGCCTGCGACTGCCGGGCAGGGCGGCCAGGTCGGCTTCGACGACCTCGGCTCCCGCCGTGGCGACCAAGTCCGCCAGCGCCGTCATGCCCTGCCCCAGTTGGGTGGCCGTGAGCCGGGCCGTCGGATCGACGTCTACCCGCACCACCGCAGTTCTCATGCCCGCCAGCCTATCTGCGGGTAGGAAGGGGCCAGCATGAAGACCACCGAGGCCGTGAAGATCGCCGCGTGGCCCGACCTCGCGCCGCGGCTGCTCCGGCTGACGCCCGGCGTCGAGGAGTACGCCGAGTATGCCAAGGCCGGCGGCTACCAGCCGCTCGACGATCCCGACCGGTTGCTCGCCGAGGTGGAGCGCAGCGGCCTACTCGGCCGCGGTGGAGCGGCGTTCCCGCTGGCCGTCAAGTTGCGCACCGTGCGCGACGGCGGAGTGGTCGGCGGGCCGGTGGTGCTGGCCAACGGGGAGGAAGGCGAGCCGGCGTCGGTCAAGGACAAGTGGTTGCTGCGCAACCGCCCGCACCTGGTGCTCGACGGGGTCCGGCTGGCCGCCCGCGTCGTCGGAGCCGCCCGCGCCGTCCTCTACGTGTCCGATTCCCTTGCCGCCGAAGCGCTTCACGTGGCGCTGGCTGCCGCCGAGCTCGAGCTCTCGATCGACGTCGTGACCGTCGATGCCGGCTACGTCGCAGGCGAGGAGACCGCGGCCGTCCGCGCGGTCAACGGCGGCCCGGCGAAGCCCACCGACAAGCCACCCCGCCCATTCCAGCGGGGCGTCGATGGCCGGCCCACCCTGGTGAGCAACGTCGAGACGTTGGCGAACCTGCCGCTGATCCTGCGCGGCGGGGCTGATGCGTTTCGCTCCGTCGGCACCCAGGCCTCTCCCGGAACGTTTCTGGCCACGATCACGGGAGCCGGCCGACCGCCAGCGCTCTACGAACTTCCCCACGGCGTCACGTTCGGGGAACTACTTGCCCTGCATGGCGTCTCGCCCGATGCGGTATGCGGCGCGCTGATGGGCGGCTACTTCGCGGGATTGCTCAACCGGGACGTGCTGAACGCCACGCTCGACCACGAGACGATGCGCGCGCTGGGCAGCGGGCTCGGATGCGGGGCGATCACGATCCTGACCGACGACTGTCCCGTCGCCGTCGCCGCGGCGGTGATGGCGTACTTCGACCGGGAAAACGCCGGCCAATGCGGGTCGTGCTTCAACGGCACGGCGGCCATGTCGGCAGTCACGTCGGCACTGCGAGACGGGATGGCCACCGCCGAGGACGTCGGCCGGCTGCAGCGGTGGTCGGTGGTGCTTCGCGGCCGCGGCGCGTGCGCCACCCTCGACGCCGCGACGAACGTCGCCGCCAGCCTGCTGCGGCAATACCCGGAACTGGTCGCCCGCCATCTGGACGGCGAGTGCGACACATGCCGTGCGGAGGCCTTCAGCGCGTTGCGGCCCTACGAGGTGGAGGCATCATGAACGGTCCCATGAAGATTCGCTTGGACCGCACGATGTGCGACGGATTCGGCGTGTGCGCCAAGCACGCGCCCGGGTACTTCTCGCTCGACGACTGGGGCTACGCGTCGTTGACTGGCGACGGCACCGTCGCGGCGGCCGACCACGACGCGGTGATGCGGGCGCTGCTGGACTGTCCGGTGCACGCGATCACGGAACTCGGCGAACACGGGCCGCTCGGCGACCGGGCCCCGGCCGTCAACGCGGAGGACTCGGCCGAGCCCGACCTCGTGACCGACCACAGCGAGGCCATCTCGGAATTCGTCCGATGACCCGGCCGCTGCCGCAGCTCACCGCGCTCAACGAGTTCTTCTGGACGTCGGGCGCCGACGGCCAACTGCGCATCCAGGAGTGCCTCAGCTGCCAGGCGCTGATCCATCCACCCGCCCCGGTGTGCCGGTACTGTCGCGAACGCAAGATGGGCGTACGCGTCGTCTCCGGCCAAGCTACGCTGGCCGGCCTCTCGATCAACCACCGCTTCGGGTTTCCCGACCTTCCGCCGCCCTACGTGGTCGCCGAAGTCGCGATAGTCGAGGATCCGCGAGTTCGGTTGACCACCAACATCGTCGAATGCGATCCGGACGAGCTAGCCCTCGGTCAGCCCGTCGAGGTGCTGTTCCAACACCACGGGGACGTCTGGCTGCCGGTGTTCAAGCCGGCCGCCGACGAGGACGCTCCCACCGCGATGCCGGAAGACCTGATCCCGCCGACGAAGTTCGCCGAGTACGTCCGGCCGATGCTGACCAAGGCGAAGTTCGAGGAACATTCGGCGATCACCGGCATCGGGATGTCGACCATCGGCCGTCGGCAGATGGTCCCACCGCTTTCCTTGACGCTTGACGCGTGCGAGCAGGCGGTCGCCGACGCTGGACTGACGTGGGACGACATCGACGGGCTGTCCACCTACCCGGGGCTCGACATCATGGGCATGGGCGAGGGCGGGGTCAGCGCGCTGGAGGGTGCACTGGGACTACGCCCGACGTGGATCAACGGCGGCATGGATACCTTCGGGCCGGGCGGCTCGGTGATCGCGGCGATGACGGCCGTGGCGACGGGCCTGGCCAAGCACGTGTTGTGCTTTCGCACGCTGTGGGAGGCCACGTTCGGGCAGTTGGTGAAGGAGGGCAAGATGTCTCCTCCGGGGGGCGCCCGCACCGCCAGCTTTCAGCATCCCTTTGGAGCCATCTCGGCCGCACACGTATTGGCGCAGAACGCCAGTCGGCACTTTCACCGGTACGGCACCACCCGCGAGACACTGGGCTGGATCGCACTGAACCAACGGGCCAACGCCGCGCTCAACCCAACGGCGATCTACCGCGATCCGATGACGATGGACGACTACCTGTCGGCCCGCCTGATCACCACGCCCTTCGGACTCTACGACTGCGACGTGCCCTGCGACGGCGCGGTCGCGGTCATCGTCTCCGCCATCGACGCCGCCCGCGACCTACCCAAGCCGCCGATTCTGTTCGAGGCCGTCGGCACCCAGATCATCGAGCGCCTGGACTGGGACCAGACCACCCTGACCCACGAGCCCCAGGTGTTGGGCCAGAGCGCACACATGTGGTCACGAACGACGTTGCGACCCAAGGATGTCGACGTTGCCGAGCTCTACGACGGCTTCACCTTCAACTGCCTGTCGTGGTTGGAGGGGCTGGGCTTCTGCGGCATCGGCGAGGCAAAGGACTTCCTCGATGGCGGCCAGAACATCGCACGCGACGGCGTCATCCCCTTGAACACTCACGGCGGGCAACTGTCCCATGGCCGCACTCACGGCATGGGGCTGATTCACGAAGCCGTCACGCAGTTGCGCGGGGAAGCCGGAGCCCGCCAGGTCGCCAATGCTCGCACCGCGGTCACCAGCAGCGGCGGCCTGACCCCCAGCGGCGTCATGCTGCTGAGGCGCGACGCATGAGTTCCGAGCCACGTCGTCGCGTCGTCATGGTCGACGGCGTTCCGATGTCTGCCCTCGTCGCCGTGGCCGAGCAGCCGCGCGGCGGCATCGTCGCGGTCCACGGCGGTGCCACGTCGTCGACGTACTTCGACTGCCCGGGCCATCCGCGCTTGTCGTTGTTGCGCTTGGCTGCAACGCAGGGGTTCACGGCGATCGCCCTGGACCGGCCGGGGTACGGGGCTTCGGCCCTCTACGCCGACGAGCTCGACGATCCCGATCGGCGGGCCGCGCTCGCGTACGCCGCGGTGGACAAGCTCCTCGCCGACGGACAGCGCGGCGCCGGACACGTCCTCGTCGCGCACTCGGCAGGTTGCGAGCTGGCGTTGCGGATGGCGGTGAGCAGCTGCAGCGCCGGCCTCCTTGGCCTCGAGTTGGCGGGTACCGGGCTGCGCTATCAAGCTGCGGCCCAGGCGGTGATCAGGGAGGCGACGACGACCCGCCGGCCAGCGGGGCTGCGGGACCTGCTCTGGCAGCCCACCGAGTTCTATCCGCCCGAGGTGCTCACCGGTGCGCTCTCGGCATCGGGGGTGGCCTACGAATCCGAGGTGACGGCGCACTGGGCCCGGCGGGACTTCCCCGAACTCGCCGCCCGGGTGACGGTGCCCGTCGAGTTCAGCGTCGCCGATCACGAAAGCGTCTGGGAGTCGACGCAGGAGGCGGTGGCCGCGATCACCGCACTGTTCGCCGCGGCGCCACGCGTGATCGTCAACGAAGTGGCCGGCAGCGGTCACAACCTCAGCGTGGGGCTGACCGCCGAGACGTATCACCGAAAGGTGTTGGCGTTCATCGAGGAATGTATCGCCGCCCGACAGGGGCTGACCAGTGAGGTGGAGGCAAGCTGATGCGCGTCGGATTCATCGGGCTTGGCAGCCAGGGGGCGCCGATGGCGCGTCGCATCGTCGAGGGCGGCTTCGACGTCACCCTGTGGGCGCGTCGTCCGGCCTCGGTCGAGCCGTACGCCGATACCGCGGCCAAGGTCGCCGCGACCCCCGCCGAACTCGGCGCCGCAAGTGACCTGGTGTGCCTGTGCGTAGTCGGTGACGACGACGTACGGCAGGTACTCGAGGGTGAGGCTGGGGTGCTGGCCGGTATGAAACCCGGCGGAATCGTCGCCATCCATAGCACCGTGCACCCCGACACCTGTCGGGAGCTTGCCGAAATCGCTGCAGCACGGGGCATCGCCGTCATCGATGCCCCGGTGAGCGGCGGCGCTCCCGCAGTGGCGGAGGGCACCCTGATGGTCATGGTGGGCGGCGAGCCCACCGACGTCGAGAAGTGTCGACCGGTATTCGAGACGTACTCCGACGCGGTGGTCCACTTGGGCGCGCTCGGCAGTGGCCAGGTCGCCAAGATCCTGAACAACCTGTTGTTCACCGCCAATCTCGGCAGTGCGATGAGCACGCTCGAGTTGGGTGACGCGCTGGGCATCGCGCGCGACCGACTGTGTCAGGTGCTCAGCCGGGGGTCGGCGACCAGCAAGGCGGTCGGCAGCGTCGCGGTCTTCGGCGGCAGCCTGGACGGGCTTGCCCCGATTGCGGGCGGGCTGCTGCAGAAGGACGTGCGACACGCTGCGAGCCTCGCGGCCGATGCGTCGGCTCCCGAGGGCACGGTGTTCACGGTCGCGGATACGGCGCTGACGTTGATGGACCACGGGCGGTGATGAGCGCTTGCGCGAAGAACACAGTGAACTGACGAGCATCGGGTTCGTCGGGGCCGGCCGAATGGGCGCCCCGATGGTGAAGCGCCTCGTCGAAGGGGGCCACGACGTCGAGGTGGTGGGCCGCACCGACGAGAAGCGGTGCGCTGCAGCCGCGCTGGGGGCCAGGGCGGTAGCCGACGTCACCGACATCGCGCCCGACGCCGACGTGGTGATCGTCTGCGTCTTCACCGACGACCAGGTCAAGCAGCTGTGTCTGGACGGCCCGCTGGTCCACCGGATGCGTCCCGGGGCGGCACTCGTCGTGCACACCACCGGCAGCCCGCGCACCGTCCAGGCGATCGCGACCCGCTTCCCTCACGTCGACGTCATCGACGCCCCGGTCAGCGGCGGTCCACACGACATCGCCATGGGCGTGGTCACGTTGTTCGTCGGTGGTGACGAGCGGGCCGTGGCCCGGGTCCAACCCGTCCTAGGGGCGTACGGCGACCCGATCGTGCACGCGGGAGGCACTGGCTCGGGTCAGCTGGTGAAGCTGATCAACAATTCGATGTTCGCTGCGCAGGTCGGCCTGGTCGCGGAGGGGGTACGGCTCGGCGCTCGGCTTGGCATCGACGAGGGCCCGCTGCTCGGCGCGTTGACGCACGGCAGTGCCCAAAGCCGGGTGCTGAGCTTGATCGCGGGGGCGGGGTCCGCCGAGAAGTTCAGCTCCGCCGTCGGCGAGTTCGTCGGCAAGGACGTCGCAGTCGTCCGAAGAGTGGTCGCCGAACTGGGCGGTGAGCTCGGTGCCCTCGACGTGCTCATCAACGCAGGGATCCGAACCTGACACCGTAGCGATTTCCCATTCCGGATGCGCCCGGTGAGGCATACTATGTGCGTTACAGATAGATGGTCTTGCGTAACGCATTCGGTCATCGATCCGCCGCGAAGGAGGAGCCCCATGACCACGCCGCAGGTCGTATTCAGCCCGGTGTCGCAGGAGTACTTCGAAAACCCCTACGAGGTGTACAAGCGGATGCGCGACGAGGCGCCGCTGTACTACGACGAGGGCGAGGACTTCTACGCGCTGACGCGGCACGAGGACGTGGCCGCGGCGTTCAAGGACCACGAGTCGTTCTCGTCGGCGCGCGGTTGCGACCTTGGGATGGTGCGCAGCGGTGAAGTGCCACAAAAGTCGATCATCTTCATGGACCCGCCCGATCACCGGCACATGCGCAGCCTGCTCAACAAGGCGTTCACGCCACGGGCCATCCAGTCGCAACGCGAGACCGTCGTCGAGTTGATCGACCACTACCTCGGCAAGGCCGATCCGGACCACTTCGACGTCGTGCAGGATTTCTCGGGCCCGTTCCCGGTCGAGGTCATCACTCGCATGGCCGGGGTGCCAGAGGAGTTCCGCCAGCAGGTGCGGCATTGGATCGACAAGAGCCTTCATCGCAAGCCTGGTCAGATCGATCTCGACGACGACAACATGCAGGCCAACATCGACTCCGGCATGTATTACTACGGCCTGGTGGTCGAGCGTAGGGCCAACCCTCAGGACGACATGATCAGCCGGCTGATCGCCGCCGAGATTCCCGATGAGCACGGCCACCTGCGCAAGCTCGACGACATCGAGATCACCGGCTTCACCACCCTGCTCGGTGGTGCCGGCGCCGAGACCGTCACCAAGCTCGTCGGCAGCGCGGTGGTCGAGTTCGCCCGTCATCCCGAGCAGTGGCAGAAGCTGCTCGACGACCGCAGCAAGATCCCGGCTGCGGTCGAGGAGCTGCTGCGCTGGGTCGGCCCGGTCCAATACAACGTGCGCTACAGCGTCAAGGACGTCGAGGTGCCCAGCGGCACCATCCCTGCGCACAAGCCGGTCTTCTTGATGGGGGCCTCGGCCAACCGTGATCCGCGCGCCTTCACCGACGGCGAGACCTTCGACATCGACCGCGACCGCAGCGAGGCGCAGAACCTCGGACTCGGCTATGGCATTCACAGCTGTCTGGGCGCCGCGCTGGCTCGCATGGAGACCGCCATCGCACTCGAACGCCTGCTGGACTTCATGCCGCGCTACGAGGTGGACTTCGCCGGCCTGCAGCGCGTCAACATGCAAAACGTCGCTGGGTATCACCACGTGCCCGTGAAGGTTTTGCGATGAGCGCTTGCGCGAAGAGAGTGTCGGCGATGAGCGCTTGCGCGAAGAGAATGTCGGCGAGGTGACCATGACCCAGAAGATCGTGGTCGACTTCGGCCTCTGCGAGAGCAACGGGGTGTGCATGGGCATCATCCCCGAAGTGTTCGACTTGGACGACCAGGACTACCTGCACGTGCTGTCCGACGAGGTGACTCCCGAGAACGAACAGCAGCTCAAGGAGGCCGTGCGGCAATGCCCGCGCCAGGCCATTTCCATCGTCGACGAGTGACGAACTACTAGCGCCCCGAACCCCGTGGGCCGCAGCGCGTCCGAACCCGTTGGGTCGGGTCCGGGTCAGAAGCCGGAGACGATGACCCCGTTGCAGTCAGCGGCCGCCTGACGCAGCTTCGCTGCCGCCTGATACTCGTCGGAGTAGTACCACTGCTTGGCCGCGTCGACGGATTCGAATTCCAGGAGCACCGTCTGGGTGCCGTGCCACGCCCCCTCGATCGTCTCGACCGCCGGGCCGAACGACAGCACCTTCGCGGCGCCCATCGTCTGACTGGCCAGCTTGCCGTACTCGGCCATGCCGGCCGGGTCGGTGACGTCCTCGGTGAGGATCACATATCCCTTGGCCACGTTGAATCTCCCTGTCGGTTGCGCGGATGGAATCAAACCTGGTGGATCGCCTGCTCGGGGCAATTCGCGATGGCCTCGGCGACGGCACCCTCGAATTCGGGAGGCACCTGTTCGGGATCGGCTACCGCCCAGCCGTCGTCCGTCATCGCGAACACCTCGGGACAGAACGTGAGGCACATGCCATGCCCGCGGCAGCGGTCGTCGTCGACTCGGACCTTCATCGAACGTCGAACTCCAGGTGCAGCTCGGTGAGCCCGCGCAGGATGAAGGTCGGGATGTAGCGGTAGTCGCGCTGACCCGCCGGACCGTGTTTGCGCTCGGAGATCCGGATGTCGGTGGTGCGGTCGAGCAGCCGTTCCAGGCCGACGCGGGTCTCCGCTCGGGCCAGCGGCGCCCCTGGGCAACTGTGGATGCCCCGGCCGAAGGCGAGGTGCTGGCGAGCATTCTTGCGCGTGGGGTCGAAGTCGTCGGGCGCCTCGAACCGGCGCGGGTCGCGGTTGGCGGCCCCGTTGAGCACCATGACGGTGGTACCCGCACCGAGCCGGTGGTCGCCGACGGTCACCGGGGTGCGCGACAGCCGGAAGTCACCCTTGACCGGACTCTCGTGGCGCAGTGCCTCCTCGATGAAGTTCGGCAGCAGACTGCGGTCCTCGCGCACCATCTTCTGGATGTCGGGGCGGTCGCCGAGCACCTTCACCGCGGTGCCGAGCAGCCGAACCGTCGTCTCCTGGCCCGCGGAGAACACGTTGGTGGCGACCCGCGCGACGTCACCGGGGCTCGGTGACGTTCCGTCGGGGAACAGCGCGGTGGCCAAGCCGGTGAGGATGTCGTCGCGGGGATTGTTCCGGCGAGCCTGCACGTACTCCTCGAACTGCCCATAGAGGAATTCCAGCGGAGAGTGCGACAGCGACTCCTTGCTGGTGCTGCCGACTCCGCCGCCGGAGTATTGGGAGATGCCGTCGACGAAGGCGTTGCGGTCCTCCGGGGGGATGCCCAGCAGGTCGGCGATCACCAGCAGCGTGAACGGGCTTGCGAAGCCCTTGATGAATTCGGCCTGGCCGCCGGCGAGAAAGTCGTCGAGCACCTCGTCGGCGAGCTGCCACATCGCGTCCTCGTTCTCCTTGAGCCGCTTCGGCGTGATCAGCCGCATCATCAGGGAGCGATGGTTGGTGTGGACGGGGGGATCCAAGGTCGGCAGCTGGTCGCTGAACGGCAGTTCGTCGCGGTGCTGCTCGATCAGTTCGGTGACGTCACCGTCCTCCAAGCCCTCGAAGGACACGGGGAAGCCGGGGAACGGCCCGGTTACCGAAAGGCATGACGAGAACGTCTGCTCGTCGTTGTAGACGGCGACGGCCTCTTCCCAGCCGGTGACCATCGTGACGCCGTAGTGGTCCTCGCGTTCGACGGGGCACTTGTCGCGCAGCGCATTGAAGTACGGATACGGATCGGCGACCAATCGCGGGTCCCTGAACCAGTCGATGCCGGCGGGGTCGATCGCCATGTGTCACTCCATCCCGGTGGGGTGGCGCGAGAATGCCACTCTCATTGTTGAGTATTACATTTCCACAGCGCGGTAGTGGCGTCAACGCGCGAATGCCAAGTGCCTCCACTACATGGAGTACTTAGTTTGACTCTGGTCAACTAACTCGACGTCCGATACTGTCCGGACATGCCCCGCGTTTCCGACGAAGTCGCTGCTGACCGCGGTCAGCGCAGGGCCACCTTCCAGCGGGCCAAGTCGCACGAGACCAAACGCATGCTGGTCCAGGCGGCGATGGCACTGTGGCGCACCACCGGCTACGCCAACACGACGGTTGCCGACATCTGCGCGGCCGCGGGCGTCTCGAAGGCGCTGTTCTACTTCTACTTTCCCCGCAAGGAAGACGTGCTGTTCGAGGTCGGCGTCATGTCGACCAGGTCCGCCCAGCGCACCATTCACGAATCGTTGGGCAGGCCATACGAGCTCGAGACGGTCATCGCCTCAGCCCTGAGGACCTTGGAGCGTTCGATGGCCCGCAACCCTCGCGAGCTCGTCATCGAAGCCATCCTGGAGGGCTACCGGCACGAGCACCGCATCCTGGCCGAGGGCGCCCCTGCCGACCTCGACGCCGACATGTTCACCGAACTGTTCACGCGCGCACGGTCCGATGGCCAGCTCGGTGCCGACGCGAGCGCTGAGGACGTCGCCCACCTCGCCTATCTCGCCCAGACGATGGTCAGCGAGGGCGCCAGGCACTGGGCGGCGGGGGCGTTCGGCGCCCGCTCGTTCGCCGACGTCGTCACCGCGGACATCTGCACGCTGATCGCTGGATACCGCTCCGGATACCGCTCTAGACACAACTGACAGAGCGCACCATGACGCTGGCAAGGAGGCCGCATGTGGGACTTTGAGACCGACCCCGAGTACCAGGAACTGCTGGACTGGGCGGATGCCTTCGTGCGCGACGAGGTCGAACCGCTAGACCTGATCTGGCCGCATCTGCAGTTCACCCCACTCACGGACACCAGACGCAAGGTCGTCGATCCACTCAAGGAGCAAGTGCGCCAAAAGGGGTTGTGGGCAACGCATCTCGGCCCAGAACTCGGCGGGCAGGGCTACGGCCAGCTCAAGCTGGCGCTGCTGAACGAGATCCTCGGCCGCTCGCAGTGGGCGCCCATCGTGTTCGGCTGCCAGGCTCCCGACACCGGCAACGCCGAGATCATCGCGCACTACGGCACCCCCGAACAGAAGGACCGCTACCTGCGCCCACTACTGGACGGCGAACTGTTCTCCAGCTACTCGATGACCGAACCTCAGGGCGGCGCCGACCCCACCCAGTTCAAGACCAGCGCCGTGCGCGACGGCGACGATTGGGTGATCAACGGCGAGAAGTACTTCTCCTCCAACGCAAATACGGCGTCGTTCCTCATCGTCATGGTGGTGACGAACCCAGAGGTCAGCCCGTATCAGGG
>JAHFVB010000344.1 GCA_023264755.1 Mycobacterium sp.
CACAGCTCGACCATCGTCTGATAGACCCGGCGTTGGCGGGCGAGGTCGGCGGGTGCTGCGACGCCGTTGCGTACCGGGATGCGAACGTCGAGTTCGGTGAAGCGGATGCTCAGGCCGAGGTCGGCGAAGCGTTGCAGGTTGGAGGCCATGTCGGCGGTGGAGGGTTGTTGGTCCTGGCCGCCGAGCATGTGAGCCTGGAAGCCGATCCCGTCGATCAGCGGCCTGGCGGTCGGCCGACCGTCGACGACGACGTCGACCGTGGTGTCGTGCAGACGCTTGACCAGGTCGTAGATGGCGTTCGACTTGTCGCTGTGAGTCTCGGCGCTGTGGTCGTTGTAGAACAGCAGCGCATGTGGGTCCGCGAGGCGGGCGGCGCGAAAGGCGTCGAAGACGTACTGGTCGCTACGCGTGGTCTCCCACCACGTGCTCGGCTGCAGGTGGCCCATCTGGTCGAAGGCTTCGTTGACCACCGTGACCGCGCTGGCCTTGCCGGCATAGCGGGACATGACGGTGGTGATGGCGTCGAGCATGAACTGATGGCGTTGCGCGGGCGGTAGCTGCTTCACGCCTTGCGGCACGATGCGCCATTGAGGCTGGTCGAGGGGATCCCAGATGAGGGAATGGAGCTGAAAGTCTCGGTGCGTTCGTTCGGCCAGTTGCGCGACTGCGTCGGCCTCACGGAAGTCGAATACTCCCGGAGCGGGTTGGACGGTGTTCATCATGGTGCCGATTTCAGTTGTGAGGGAACCGAATTCGGATGTCGCCACGTCGGCGTAGCAGGCGTCACCGGAAGCGAACGTGCTTCGGTAGGCGGTGCCGAACACCTTCCCGCGGGCTGAGGCCAAGTCGGCCAACTCGGGCCCGGTCATCCCGCAGCCGCGTTCTCGTATGGGGCCGTCGGATTCCTGCGTCGACGGTTGAGCTCGGCATCCGGAACAGACCGCCAGGGTTACTGCCAGCAGGGTGGCCACCAGTCTGCGGTTCGGCGCGGTCCACATGCTGAGTCATTGTCGACCACCCGAGGGAGTGCCGTTCGGCTCGCGTGGAACCCGTCGGGGCCGCGCGGCCACCGTCACGCCTCGGACCCGACGCCGTCGGACAGTGGGAACCGGCGCACCAACAGCAGACTGGCCAGCGCGACCAACCCGAGTATCAGGATGGCCGAACTGACGCCGGTGAAGTGGGCGACCACACCCCACAGCAGACTGCCGATGGCGACCGAGCCCTGCAGGGTGAGGATGTAGAAGGAGTTCATGCGTCCACGCAGCTCGTCGGGGGAGTGGGCCTGCACCGATACCTGATGCCCGATGCTGAGCACACTGCCCGCCCACCCCGCGGTGAACAGGAACGACGCGTCGAGCAGCATGCTGTCCCACTGGCTGATCCCGAGCACGGACAGGGCGAATACCGCCAGGGCCGCGGTCGCCATCGAATTGATCCGGAAATGGCGCTGCAGCAGCGGCGTCAGCGAGGCGCCGAGCACGGTTCCCAGACCGCCGGCCGCAAGCAATCCGCCGTATCCGATGACCTCGGTCTGGATGTTCTCGCGGGCCTCCAACGGCAACAGGGCTGCCAGCCCCGCGCCAGGGAGCATCACCAAGGCGCACCGAATCAGGGGGCCGTACAGCTGCGGCGACTTGCGCAGATGGGCCCAGCCCTCGCCGAATGACCGGCGCGAATCAGTCAGGGACAGAGTAATTTTCGCAGTGGTGGGGGCACGCTTCGGAACGCGCATCAGGACCAGGATCATGACGACGTGCGTCACGGCTCTGACCGCGAAGGCCGCCGCCGCGCCGACGGCGGCCGTCAGATAGCCGCCGATCAGGGGCCCGATGGCCTGGGAGGCCTTGTTGCTCAAGTTGTTCAGTGAGACGACAGCGACGGCCTCCTCCCGCGCCACCAGGTCGTGAAGCAGCGGCTTCCAGGCTGCCTGGTGCACCACCAGCCCGATCCCGATCATCAGCAGTAGCGTCAGCAGCAGCCACGGGCCGAGCTGGTCGCCCCAGGCCAACAGCGTCAGCGCCGCCGTGGCCAACAGCATCCAGAGGTGGGCCGCCAGCAACACCTTTCGGGACCCGAGGGCGTCGGTCACCATCCCGGCCGGAAAGCTGAAGAAGAACACCGGCAGGCTGGTCGCGGTCGAAACCATCGCCACCAGGATCGTGTTGTCGGTCAGCGACGTCATGAGCCAGGACGCGGCGACCACGAGCATGACCGATCCGATGGTCGAGCCGAGGTTGGTGGTCCACAGTTCACGGAACCGGCGCTCACCGAGCAGGGCGTAGCCCGAACTCGATTGCTGGTCGCTCATTGCAGCAGAGCTGGTGTCGCATGAATGGGTAAGTCGCTGAACACCAGGGTAAGTCGCAACGGGCCGAGGCGGTCGCGGAGCTCTGCGTAGGTGTGGGCGCGCAGCTCGTCCTGCTCCACAACGGACATCGTGCCGTCGTAGGACACCCGCAGGTCCACTTCGGTGGTATTGCCGCGGCTGATGGCCAACTCGTCGACCAGCGTGAGTTCGTGCTCGAGCTCGTGGGCATGCTCGGCGTTCACCGTGGCGATGGCGGATCGCACCGCGTCGTCCAGCGCGGGGTCGGCCCGACGCCCGGACAGGCGCCCGAACTCCAGCCGAATCTGGCGGACGGGCTCCCCGATGAGCAGGACGCACAGGATCAACACGATGATGCTGTCGGCGATGTCCTTGATGTTGAAGCGTTCCGAGGTCAGGAACGTGCCTTCCGGGATGACCGTCACCAAGACCAGCGACAGGCAGATGCCGCCGCTGATGATGGCCTCCATCTTTGCCGCCGTCGCCTCGACCCGCAGCAGCGCCGACGCCCCACCGACCGAACGATTGTTGCGTTCGTGGTTCCACTTGAGTCCCAGGCAGATCAGCACGCACACCGCGGTGTACACCGCCGCGAGCCCGAACTCCGGCTCGCTGCCCTGCCCGGTGACCAGGTAGTCGATCACCTTGATTCCGTTGGTGACCAGTCCGACGATCACCACGCCAAGGATCATCAACGACCGGAACAGCGCGTACAAGTTCTCCAAAGCCAAACGCCCGTATGGGCTCTCGGCGTCGGCCGGTTGCGATGCCGTCACCGCCAAGCGCGCCGCGAGGAAGGCGGCCGCGGCATTGATCAGCGAGATCACGCCGTCTAGCTGGGTGGCCGACACTCGGGTGATCGCGTACACGGCGAATCCGAGGACCGCCAGGCCGAGCATCGTGAACATGTACGCGTGCAGGCTGCGCCGCTCGGCCCGAAGCACCATGGCCTCCGACGCCATCGCCATGTGACCCTCCTCGTCGCAGCGCATTCCCGGCAGGCTAGATGCTAGGTCCAAGATCAGCGGGAAGTCAGCGGGAAGGACGACGGAGCCGAAGCCGAACGACGTAGGGTTTCTCTCGTGTGGTGAATGGGGGTCGTCGTGAGTTGGGCACAGCTTCAGCCGTTTCTGGTGGCACTGGCCATCGGACTGTTGCTCGGCCTGGAGCGCGAACGAAGTCGCAACCTCGAGCTGCCCGCCGGATCGCGGTCGTTCGCCCTACTGTCACTGGCGGGCGCCGTCGCTGCAAGCGTGGACGAGTGGGCCGTCGTGGCCGGACTGCTCGGCGTCGCGGCGATGTTGGTGCTCGCCTACTTTCGCACCAGTGCAGAGGACCCCGGAACCACCACGGAGATCGCCGCGCTGGTGGCCTACCTGCTTGGCGCGCTTGCGTATACCCGCTCGGCGGTCGCGGTGGCACTCGCCGTGGTGGTCGCCGCCCTGCTGGTGTCGAAGACGTCCATCCACCGCTTTGCCCGCGAGTTGGTCAGCGATGTCGAGGTGGAGGACGCCATCAAGTTCCTCGCCGTGGCGTTCGTGATCCTGCCGTTGCTACCCGATCGGGCGTTGGGGCCCTACGGCGTACTCAATCCCTCGAAGGTGTGGCTGCTGGTGGTACTGCTGACCGGCATCGGCTGGGTCGGGTACATCGGCGTTCGGGCGCTCGGCCCCGAACGGGGCCTGCTCGTCACCGGGCTGGCGGGCGGCTTCATCTCGGCCAGCGCGTCGACGGCCTCGATGGGCCGGCTCAGCCGCACGGCCGCGAACTGGCGGGCGCCGTTGGCCGGTGCATTGGTCGCCAGCATCGCCACCTTCGTCCAGCTGATGGTGGTGATCGGCCTCGTCGACGTCGAAGTGTTGCGCAGACTGTGGCCGCCGGTGGTCGCCGCGGCGGTCGTGCTCGTGGTGATCGCCGCCCTCGTCTACCGGCATGCCGCCAGGACCCCTCAGCAGGACGACGCCGGAGACGATGCGACGGTGCCGCCGAGTCGGCCCTTCGCGTTCAAACCCGCCATCGTGTTGGCCGCAGTGCTCACCGTGGCGCTGCTCGTCGGCCGGTGGGGCGCCGACGTACTGGGCCCCAGTGGCGCAGTGGCCGCGGCGTTCGGCGCGGGGCTCGCCGACGCGCACGCCGGTGCTATTGCCGCCGCGAGCCTCGCCGCCAAGGGCGACGTCACCGTCGACACCGCACTCATTGCGATCGGCGCCGCGCTGGGATCCAACCTGGTGGTCAAGACGGTCCTGGCCTTCACCGCTGGCGGCGGCCGGTTCGGGCTGGGCTTCCTGGCGTACATGGCGGTCCCCGCCGCGGTGTTCGGCATCGCCCTCGCGATCGCCGTGACCACCGCCTGAGCGGACCCGCCCCGGATCAGCCGGCGGTCGCGCCGCTTTGCAGTACGGCTATCGCGATGTCGGTCGCGGGTTCGACGATGGAGTCCAGGTCGAGGCCGTCCTCCACCGTCTGAGCGGCCAGTTCACGTAGCCCGCCGAGGAGGACCACCGCCTTGGCGTTCGTCAGGGGCGGTAGCCCGGCGCGGGCGAAGCCGGCATTGGTGCTGAGCTCGGTGATGAGATTCGCGAGTTCGGAGTAGTTGCGTCGCTGCGCCGGGCGGGCCGAGCCGCCCAACGCGGGCAGGTCGCGGATCCAGCTGAGCGCGATGTGCGGTCGGTTGGCGAGGCTGGTGACGTAGGCCGAGATCGCCTGCCGGAGCTGCTGCGGCCAGGGCGCATCCTCGTCGACTGCGGCTCGGATCTGGGCGATCAAACTGTCGGTCTGGGTTTGCAGCATGGCCAGGTAGCACTCTTGCTTGTTGGCGAACTGCGCGTAGAACGTGCGCTTGGACGCATGGGCGACACGCACGATGTCGACGACCGCGATGGAACCGTAGCCGCGCTGCTCGATCAGGTTGGCGAGCGCCTCCATCAAGCGGGCGCGGGTCACGTCGGCAGGTTCGGGTGCTGTGTCGGCCTGCGCGTCGGGCACCGGGATACGTTATCGTACCCAGCTACGACGTCTTGGGTACGAATTCGTACCCGCAGCGTGAAGCGACCGCCCTCGAAGGAGCCCTCATGCCGACAACCGCGAGCTGGCACGCCCGGCTGGGCCTGGCCGGGTTGTTGGCAACGGTGATGACGGCGGCGTCCGTGTGCGCACCCGCGTCGGCCCTTCCGACTCGCTGCCCATGGGACGTCTCGGTCGTGACCACTGGACTGGGCTCGCTGGAGAACCTCGGATTCGACGGACGGGGTGGGCTGCTCCTGTCGCGCACCGACGACCGGACCGGCCAGGTCTACCGGCTGACACCTGACGGGCACGGCACCACGCTCGTGGCGGATGTCCCGGCGCCGGGCAGCATCACCGTCGTCGGCGGGGGCGCCTACTTCACCACCGGAAACAGCTTCGCATCAGGAATCTTG
>JAHFVB010000345.1:0-1097 GCA_023264755.1 Mycobacterium sp.
TGAATCGACTCGACGATCGTCTTGGCGGTCGCCGGACCGTGCGAGGCGGCGAAGTCGAGCAGCGCGTCGCGGTCGTCGTACCGAACCGAACCGGCCCCCGTCCGCGCCTCGGTCAACCCGTCTGTATACAGCACCAGCGTGTCGCCGGCCGCCAGATGCATGCGGACGGAAACGAATTGGGGTTGCGGAAGGATGCCGACGGCATTGCCGCCGGTGGTGTGCACGTAGCGGGTGAGCCCGTCGGCGCCGATTAGCAGCGCGGGCGGATGCCCTCCGCCGGCCAGTTCGACGTCGAACCCCGCGCCACCGATGGCGGGCGTCATCACCCCGAAGATCACGGTGCAGAACCGCGGGTCGTCACCGTGAAACTCGTGGCTGAGCACCGTGTCGAGATTCCTCAGCACGTGCACCGGATCGTCGTCGTACACCGCGGCCGCCCGCAGGGTGTACCTGGTCAGCGAGGTGACCGCGGCGGCCCCGGCCCCTTTGCCGGACACGTCGCCGAGGAAGAACCCCCACTTGTCCCTGGTGAGCGGAAACAGGTCGTAGAAGTCGCCGCCGACGTCGTCGGCCGACGCCGGGTGGTAGTAGGTGCAGGCGTCCAGCCCCTCCGGAGGCGATAGCGACGGCGGCACCAGTGAGCGTTGCAGCGTCGCGGCCAACTCCTGGACCCTGGCGCGCTCGCGGTCGGCGCGCTGCCTGGCCTCCAGCAGTTCTTGCTCGTAGGAGCGTCGGTCGCGGGCGTCCTGAACGGTGATGCGCACCAACACCGGGCGGCCGGCGGAGTCGCGTTTCAGGTTGGAACTGAGAAACACGGGCAGGCGGGTGCCATCGGCGGCGAGCAGTTCGACCGCGATGCCGGCCAGCTGGCCCTTCAGCTGCAGCAGGGGAGCGAAGTGCGTCTCGTAGTGAATGCGGCTACCGACACCGAGCAGCTCGGTGAAGACCTTGCCGCGCAGCGTGTTCGGTTCGTAGCCCAGCCAGCGCGACAGGGTCGCGTTGACCGACTCCAGGCGCCCGTCCAGCGAGATCGACGCGTGCCCACTGGGCGCGTTGTCGTAGAGCTCGGCGATGTCGGCGTCGGTGGGAGCCGGCCC
>JAHFVB010000345.1:1107-5727 GCA_023264755.1 Mycobacterium sp.
GCGAACGTTTCGATCGCGTCGGCGGTGGCGTCGGGAGCGCTGAGGTGCGGGCAATGCCCGGTGGCGTCCAGGGTGACGAGCCGGCTGCCCGCGATGTGTTGATGCACGTAGGTCCCCACCTCTCGCGGCGCCAGGGTGTCGCGCGCGCATTCGATCACCAACGTCGGCACGGCGACGCGGGACAGATCCGCCCGATTGTCGGAGAAGAACGTGGTGCGGGCGAACACGAGAGCCCTGGCCGGGTCGGTGCGGCAGAAGCTGTCGGTGAGCTCGTCTTCGAGCTCCGGCCGGTCCGGGGTGCCCATGATCACCGGCGCCATCGCCTGCGACCATCCGAGGTAGTTGCTCTCCAGCGAGCCGAGTAGCTCGTCGATGTCGGCGCGGGAGAAGCCGCCGCGATAGTCGCCGTCGTCGACGTAGCGCGGTGACGGCGTGAGCAGTACCAGCCCGGCGAAGCGGCTGGGTTGTTCGGCGACGGCGAGCACGCCCATCATCGAGGCCACCGAATGCCCAACGAACACGACGTCCGTCAAGTCCAGCTCGCGGACGATGTCGAGCACGTCGGCGGCATACCCGGACAGCCCGGCGTAGCGCGTCGCATCCCAGGCCGACGGCTCGGAGCCGCCGGCGCCCACGTGATCGAAGAGCACGATGCGAAAGCTCGGGGCCAACCGCGCCGTGACCAATCGCCACAGATTCTGGTCGCAGCCGAAGCCGTGCGCCAGCATCAGGGTGGGTCCGTGCTCCGACCCGACGATCCGCACGTTGTTCTTCGCGACCACGTCCACTCCGCAAGTGTTCCACCTACGGTGGTCGCACACTGCCGGGTTGGAGTTGCCGACGATGGTGGCTGCGGGGGTTTGCCGGTGGACCCGACCGACCTTCGGTGAGCGCCCCGAGGCTAGGGTGTAGAACGTCTATTCCGCATCCGCTGCGACCGACGCCGGGTTGAGTCAACAGCCTCGCCGTGTGCGTCAACGCTGCAGGTGCGCGCCGGAATGCGGCCCGGGACAAACGAGGTACTCCATGGTGGAAGCACGGAAGTTCGACGTCCAGACGTCGTGGGTGGATCGGACGGCAGTGCTGTCCGTCGGCGGGGACGTCGATGCGCTCACCGCTCCGGAGCTTGCCGAAGCGATCTTTGCTGTCCAGGACGAGCAGCCGCGCGCGGTGATCGTGGACTTCTCGAACGTCGAGTTCTTGGCGTCGGCTGGGATGACGGTGCTGGTCAATGCCCACCAACAGCTGTCCCCGGAGGCGCAGTTCATGGTCGTCGCCGAGGGGCCGGGTACCAGTCGACCGCTCAAGTTGATGGGGCTGGACAGCCTGTTCGCGCTGCACCCGACCGTCGCCGCGGCGCTGGACACCGTTGCCTAACCGCTAGGTCGGCGCGGGGTCAGCCATGCGCTGGGGGTTCGCCGCGCAATTGCGTCACGCCGCCAACTGACCGCTTTGCGGCGGACGGTTTCGAGGGCCGGGTTTCGCCGGATCGGCGCTGGGGTAAATAACCGGCAGCAACGCCGAGCGAAGGGCCCAAACGATGAACACACTAGAGCGCGGAACCACTCGCTGCCCGAGGTGCATGGTGCTCACCGGCTATCAGTTCATTGATCAAGGCGACCAAACCCTGCTCTACGAGGTGCGCTGTGAATCCTGCAGCAACGTGTACACCGAGCTCACCGAGCTGCCAGGAGTCTCGGCGGCCTGATTGCTCCAGCTGACCCAACCCGATAGGCGCGAACCCTCCGGGGTCTCAGCTCCGTCGCCGGCTCCTCACAGCTGGCTCATTGGTCCGTCTGTCTGAATGACAGTGTGACGACGACGTTGGAACCGCCCGCCGCATCGAGCGAGACGCTTGAACCACCGCCCTCGAGCCGCGTTGCCCGTATGAACTGGGACCGCGTCGGCTACGGCGTTTTGCTGGTCGCGACGGCCGTCATGTACCTGCAGAACATCGCCATCAACGGGATGGGCAACCAGTTCTACGCCGCGGCCGCGCAGGCCGGTTCGAAGAATTGGGAAGCGCTGCTGTTCGGGTCGCTGGACACGCAAAACTTCATCACCGTCGACAAACCGCCGGTGTCGCAATGGATCATGGGGTTGGCCGGCCGCATCTTCGGCTTCAGCAGCGCGAGCATGCTGATACCGCAGGCGCTGATGGCAGTCGGCGCCGTGGCCCTCACCTACGCCGCGGTGCGCCGCATCAGCGGGCCGAACGCCGCGCTGCTGGCGGGAGCGGGTTTGGCGCTGACGCCGGTGGCGGCGCTGATGTTCCGCTTCAACAACCCCGACGCGGTGATGGTGCTCTTGATGGCCGCCGCGGCGTACTGCGCGGTGCGCGCGTTGGAGCACGCCAGCGCCAAATGGCTGGCATGGGCCGGGGTCGCCCTGGGCTTTGCGTTCCTGGCGAAGATGCTCGAAGGGCTCATGGTGATGCCCTCGATCGGGCTGGTGTATTTGATTGCCGCGCCCACGACGGTTCGCAAGCGGTTGCTCCACCTGATGGGCGCGTTGCTCGCCTTCCTGGTTTCGGCGGGCTGGTTCGTCGTGCTGACCCTGCTGTGGCCGGCCTCGTCGCGGCCCTATCTCGCGGGCTCGACCGACAACAACTTCATGAACCTGGTGCTGGGCTACAACGGGTTCGCCCGCGTGCTCGGCAAGCACAACGGCAACTTCGAGCTCAACCCGGTGCTCGGCGCCTCGGCGGGCATTCCGTTCGAGTCGGGCCACGGGCATCACGGATTCGGCGGATTCGGCGACCAACCACAGGGCCTCACGCGACTCTTCAGCGGAGAGTTCGGCTTCGAGATCGCTTGGCTGTTGCCGGCGGCGCTGTTGGCCTTGGCGCTGGTGGTCGTCGCTCGGGGCCGCGCCCCGCGCACCGATCTCGTGCGGGCGGGCGCCATTCTGTTCGGCGGCTGGATGGTGGTCGACGGGCTGGTGCTGAGCTTCATGAAGAACCAGGTCCACCCCTATTACTGCCTGTCGTTCGGGCCCGCGGTCGCGGCCATGTTCGCCATCGGCGTCGGCGAACTGTGGGGGAGGCGCGACTCGTGGTTCGGCCGCATCGGGCTGGCCGCGATACTCCTGACCACCGGGGTGTGGAGTTGGTGGCTGCTCGGGCGCAACACCTCCTGGCTCCCGGCGCTGCGCTGGACGATCCTGGCGGTCGCCATCGTCGCGACCTGCGCAGTCGTGGTCTCGCTGAGCCTGGAGGCGGGGCGCCGCTTCGCGCTGGCCGCGGTCCTGGTGGGCCTGTGCGCCGGGCTCCTCGGTAGCGGCGCCTACAGCCTTGCCACCGTCGGTCAGCCCCACCAAGGTGGCGGGCCAAGGGTCGGTCCCGCCCAGGCCGACGACCAGCACGGCGGAGGCTGGGGCCAGGACGCCGACAACCCCCGGTTGGATGCCATGCTGCGCAATGCCCACACCGACTGGTCGGCGGCCATCAACCGTTCGTCGGCCGCAGCCGGGCTCGAACTGTCCACCGAGACCGCCGTCATGGCCATCGGCGGATTCGGCGGAGGCGACCCGGCCCCCACGTTGGCTCAGTTCCAGCAGGACGTCGCCGCCCATCGGATCGGCTACTACGTGGCCCCCGAGCAGGACAAACGGCCCGGCGGGTTCGGCGGGCGGTCGCACACCGACATCGCCGACTGGGTGGCGGCCAACTTCACCCCCACGAAGGTGGGCACCGACACCGTCTACGACCTGACCGCGCCGATCGCGCACTAACTCCCGACGGCCTGCTCCAGTTCGGTCAGTG
The DNA here is from genome assembly GCA_023264755.1 of Mycobacterium sp. Lineage (GTDB taxonomy): Bacteria > Actinomycetota > Actinomycetes > Mycobacteriales > Mycobacteriaceae > Mycobacterium. Next base: position 4,871 of record JAHFVB010000345.1, read on the forward strand.
AATCCTCGAGGTGGCCGAGTAGCCGCTGAAGATGCGGCACGCTGCGCCGGCACCCGACGAGGCCGAAGTCGAGGTTGTCGGCGTTGTTGGTCAGCGTGATGTTGAGCGCTTGACCGTCCAGCGCGATCGACAACGGGTAGTTGCCGTCGAGCCGGGCGCCACCCCAGTACATCGGCTGCCGTGCGCCCGGCACGTTCGAGATGACGATGTTGAACGGCGGCGGCGCCGAGGACACGAACCCCGGCAGCAGGGCCAGGGCGATCCCGGAGCTGAGGAAGGCCGACAACGCCAGCGCCTGCAGCTTCGGCAGTTCGGCGAACACCTTCTTGTTGTCGCGCATCGACGTGCTGATGGCTTCGAGCCGGGCCGCCGGATCGTCGAGGTGGGTGGCCAGGTTGCAGAGGATGGTGCCCACCATGTTGCCGCCGGCGTCCTTCTCGTCCTCGGACCGCAAGTTCACCGGGACCATGGCGATCAAGGGGGTGTCGGGCAGCGCGTCGTGCTCGGCCAGATAGCGCCGCAGCGCGCCCGCGCACATCGCCAGCACGACGTCGTTGACCGTCGCACCCGTAACGGACTTGATCCCCCGGATGCGGGCCAGCGGCCACGACTGCGCCGCGACCCGGCGCGCCCCGCCGATGGGCACGTTGAACATGGTCTTCGGGGCCCGGAAGGGCAGTGTCAACTGCTGCTCGAGGAGCCCGGCCTTGGCGATGTGCAACGTCGAAGGGGCCAGGCTCGCAATGGATCCCGCGGTGTCGACCAGATTCTGCAGAGGTGAGCGCCTGGTGCGCTCGGTGGGCTTCGGGTCGGGCCGACCAAACGTCCACGGCACCCGCAGCTCCCGGTCGTCGGGA
>JAHFVB010000033.1 GCA_023264755.1 Mycobacterium sp.
AAGTGCCGACGGACTTCGCCCATGATGGTCGGCACCGCGAAGGACAAGAACGCCGAACCGGTCGAGACGTCGAATCGGTTGACGGCGTTGAGGAGTCCGAGCCGGGCCACCTGGACCAGGTCTTCGTGCGCTTCGCCGCGGCCGCGGAAGCGGCGGGCGACGTTGTTGGCCAGTGGCAGACAGCGTTCGACGATGGCGTCGCGCTGACGCCGGAACTCGACGGACTGGGGGTCCAGCGACTGAAGGTGGCGGAAGAGCTCGGTCACGTCGGAGTAGTCCGCGCGGGGCGCCATCGAGGGAGCTACGGTGCGGCGCCCGGGAAGACACTCGTGGCCGGCATCGGTCATCTGAGTCAAGGCTCGAGGTCGACCAGAGCGCACATGTTGAACCTCATCCATGGGTGGCGATGGAGGCCCGCTGCTGGACCGCGAACGCGCCGGACACGCCGACGCCACGATGTCGGTGGTGTGCCCGCTGGCGCGCCGGTTCAAACCACCGGGCACGGACCGCCCGCGGCGATCAGCCGCTCAGCCAGGTCGTAGTCTTCGTCGGCGTTGTACGTCAGCGCGCCGACCGTCACTCCGCGGTCCTCGTACCAGACGGTGAAGCCGGCTCCGCGAGCGACGAAGTGGCAGTCGGAGTAACCGGCGCCCCAGGCGTGATACTTCAACGTCGCACCTCCGATGGTGGTCCAAAAACCAGGAACGGCATCCCACTTGGCGTGCTCGCCGGCGGCGTTGGCGCCGGCGATGCGGCCCTGATCGGCGGCGTCCTGCCAGTGTTCGACGGCCAACGGGCGCCCAGCACCGGTGTTGAAGGCCATCGCCACGTCGCCGGCCGCATAGACACCCTTGCAGGAGGTGCGCATGTCGGAGCGCACCACGATGCGCGAGTCGCTCGTGGCCAGGTTCGCCGAACGGGCGAGCTCGCTGCACGGCGTGATACCGGTCGCGGCCAGAATCAGGTCACCCGAGAGGTCGGCACCGCTGTCGAGCCGTACGACGCCGGCGCCTACGGACTCGACCGAGGTGCCGCCGACGTAGCGCACGCCGGCATCGGCCAAGAAGCCCAGGATGCGCTTGCCCGCGTCAGTTCCCAGCCGATTGGCTTGCGGAACGGGATCGGGTGCCACCAGTGTGACGGCCAGTCCTCGGGTGGCCAGGGCAGCGGCGGCTTCACACCCGATGAAGCCTGCCCCGATGACGACCGCAGAGTCGGCCTGGCGTGCGGTGTCACGCAGCCGGTCGGCGTCGGAGCGCGACCGTAGCTTCAGCACGGAGTCGCCGCCTGGTACCGGCAGCGGCGCGGGGCTGCTGCCGCAGGCCAGCACCAGTGCTTGGTAGCGATACCGCTCGCCGTCGGCGACGAGCTCTTGGGTGGCCACGTCGAGGGAGTCCACCCGTCGGGCGGTGATGACGTCGATGCGGTGTTCGGCGTACCACGCGGGTGGATGCAGGGTGAGGTCGACGGACTCGCCTCGCAGATACTCCTTGCTCAGCGGTGGGCGCTGATAGGGCGCATGCGGGTCGGCCGTCAGTACCCGCACCGATCCGTTCGGGTTTCGTGCGCGAAAGGCCTCGGCGGCGGCGATGCCCGCGGGGCCGCTTCCTACGACGAGTAAGGCAGAGGTGTCCACGGCATGCGGATACCCCGACTCGGGCGGCTCACACCCGGACGAGCCCACCCAGCCGGTTGGGCCCAGGATGGATGGGTGAGCATCATCGAGCCGTTGCGGCTTGGCACGTTCCCGACCCCGCTCGAACCGGCGCCCCGGCTGGCCCAGGCGTTGGGGCTGGGCGCCGACGACCTGTGGATCAAGCGCGACGACCTGACCGGGCTCGGTGGCGGCGGAAACAAGGTCCGAAAGCTGCAGTACACCGCGGCCGTTGCGCTGGCCCAAGGCGCCACCACGCTCGTCACGACCGGGGCGGCGCAGAGCAATCACGCCAGGTTGACCGCGGCCGCTGGGGCCAAGCTCGGGCTGGACGTGGTGTTGGTGCTGGGCGGATCGGGCGGGGCGGCGGCCGGGAACCTCGCCTTGGACGGGCTGCTCGGCGCGACGATCGACTGGGCGGGTGACTTCGTCGCCGAGGCCTTGGAAGTCCGCGCGGCGCAGCTGACGGAGGAACTGACCGGCGCCGGCCGGGTGGCCGTGCAGATTCCCTACGGCGGCTCCAGCGTGGACGGGGCCCGCGGGTACGTCGACGCCGGCCACGAAATGCTCGCTCAGTCACCCGAGCTGACCCGGGTGGTGGTGGCGGTCGGGTCCGGCGGCACTGCGGCCGGGCTGATCGACGCGCTCGGCCCGGAGCGCGTGCTCGGCGTGGACACCGGGGCCGTGCCGGACCCGCTGGACCGCATCGCCACGCTGCTGGTCGGTCTCGGCGCGCGAGGGGCCGCGGCGATCGACGCGTTCCGGCTCCGCACGGACCAAGTCGGAGCCGGTTACTCGTCCTTGACCGAACCGGTCAAGGACGCGCTGCGCCTGATGGCGCGGACCGAGGGCGTCATCCTCGATCCCATCTACACCGGACGGGCCATGGCCGGGCTGGTCGCGGCGGTGCGCGACGGCGACATCGGGCGCGGCGAGCGGACCGTGCTGCTGCATTCCGGGGGGCTCCCGGGCCTGTTCGGGTCGGCCGAGGCGATGCAGTGGGCCGGCGCGTTGGGCGGCTAAGTGACTGCGGCGGTCACCACGGCTGACAGGTCGGAAGCAGTTCGGAGAAGTGCACGGCGGGCATCCCGTCGACGGTCACGAACTCGGTTCCGGGAGTCCAGGTGGTGCCCGGCGTGATCCAGGGCGGCACACCCTTCGGATAGGCGATGGTCATGTCGGAGTAGTACTGAACGCCCGCTGGGCAGCCAACGTTGCTGGGCGACAGGGCATTCCATGCGTGCACGATGATGGGGTTGGTCAGTCGGGTGCCCTCGGCGCAGTTCGGCTGGCATTCGACCGAGCTGTCCAGGCCGGTACCGCGGGCGCCGTCGGCGTCCCATTCCGTCCAGGTCATGTCCTCCATCACGCCGGTCTCGTCGCAGTTGTAGGCAAACCGGGCCGGTCGTTGCACGACGGCCTGACTCGGATCGACGCACTTGCCGATGGCGAAGGCCGGCGGCTGCGCGCCGGCCACGGGCATCCCCATCAGCCAGTTGACCGCGACGATTAGGCCTACGAGTAGTGCGCGGGCCATGCGGCCCCTCCTTCGCCGGGGGATCGGACACCGGATGCTAACAGCGCGGCAGGCGGTCGGCACCGCAATACTTGGACCGATGAGCTCCGTCGAGACCCGCGCCGAGGTCATCGTGATCGGTGGCGGCATCGCGGGAGTGTCGATCGCCTACGAATTGTCCAAGCTGGTGTCGGTCACGCTGCTCGAGATGGAGTCGACGCTGGCCTACCACACCACGGGTCGGTCGGCGGCGACGTTCCTGGAAACCTATGGCGGAGCCCAGATTCGAGCGTTGACGACGACCAGCAGAGCCTTCTTCGAAGACCCGCCGGACTGCTTCGAATCAGCGTTGATGACGCCTCGCGGGCTGCTGCAGTTCGCGACGGCGGGCCGCGGACACGTCATCGAGGACATGCACGCGGACGTACTGCCGCTGGTCCCGGACGCCGAGCTGCTCGACGCGGCCCAGTGCCGGGAGGTCTTCCCGCTGCTGAGGCCGGAGGCCGTCGAACGGGGCCTCTACGAGCCGCGCGCGATGACCCTGGACGTGGCGGCCACCCACCAGGGGTACGTGCGGGGTGCGCGCAGCTATGGCGCCGCCATCATCCGGAAGGCTCAGGTGGTGACGTTGCGCCGGCACGACCAATGCTGGACGGTGACCACCGCGGACGGCGAGTCCCATCAGGCTCCGCTGGTGGTTGACGCCGCGGGCGCGTGGGCGGACGTCATCGCCCGGGCGGCCGGGGTGCGCCCCGTCGGTGTGACGCCGTTGCGGCGCACGATCTTCATGGTGGACTCGCCACTGGCAGAACGGGGCAGGGGACTGCCGAACTGTAGCGAGGTGGATCACGCCTTCTACGTCAATGCCGAAGGGGCGCAGTTCCTGTGCTCGCCTGCCGACGAGACGCCTTCTGAGCCATGCGATGCCAAGCCGGACGAGGTGGAGATCGCCAGGGCCATCGAGGCGATCAACGCCGCGACGACCATCGGGGTGCGTAGCGTCGCGACGTCGTGGGCGGGACTGCGCAGCTTCGCCCCGGACCGGCAATTCGTCGTCGGCGCGGACCCGGAGGCGGCCGGTTTCTTCTGGTTGGCCGGGCAGGGTGGGTACGGGATTCAGACCGCTCCGGCCGCCGCCATGCTGGGGGCGGCGCTGGCCCTCGAGCAACCGGTCCCACCCGAACTCGTCCGCCGCGGGTTGGACGTGACGCGGTTGGCGCCGGGCCGTGAGGTGTCGGACGGCTAACGAATGCATCGAGTTTCGGCGACTACCGTCGCGCAACCGGGGCATCCGTGGTCTGGTGGGAATCGATGTCCGCTCGCGGGCTTGGCGCCCTTCGCATGTCCGTCGCACTGGCGGCTGCTTCGGTCCTGCCCGTGCTCGCAGCGCCGCAGGTGATGGCGGCGCCGGCGAGTGACGGCCAGGGGTATGTCGATTCGACGGCCCGGTGCAGTCCGCCCGATACGGCCGTCGCCTTCGGTAGCACCGATGCCTCCCGCGTCGCGATCTGCAAGTCCTCCGACGGCAAGTACACCTACCGCGGGGTGCGGCTGCGCGATGGCGCGAAGCTGATCCTTCCCGCCACCCTGTCGGGCGGCGGATTCGTTGCCGACAACGACGGAGTGACCTACACGCTGACGGCGAACGCGTTGGTGGTCTCCGCGAGCGGTCAGGTCATTCGCGAGGAGTCCATGGTGGACTTCCACGGCGACCTGCCCACGGCGCCGGCGAAGTCGACGCCGACCACTTCGACACCGTCCAGCGCGACCAGTTCGGCTTCGCCCCCGCCGGCTCCGGCTACGTCGACCCAGCCACTGCCGCCGCCCCTGCCCGCCGAAGTGGGTGGCGGCTAGCTCTGCTGGGTCTTGCGTCCGACCGGCAGCACGTGCGCGATTGCCACGACGACGGCACCGACGACCAGTCCGATCACCGCCGACGCCGCGGTGTTCACCAACCAGCCGAGCACCCCCGCGGCCGCCGGCACGGCGTGGTGAACCCGCTCCTCGAGGTGATGGACCAGGCCGTAGGGCGCGTGCCAACCGAGCGTGTCGGCGCCGACGAGCAGGATGTGGCCGCCAACCCAGAGCATCGCGACGGTGCCGACGGTCGACAGTGTCGTCAGCAACTTGGGCATCCCGGCGACCAGCCCGCGGCCCACGCGTTGCACGGCGCGCGACGAACGCTGCGCGAGGCTCAACCCGACGTCGTCCATCTTCACGATGACGGCGACCACGCCGTAGACAGCGAACGTGATGACGAACGCGACGACGACGAGAATGATGAGCCGCGGCCAGAACGACTGGTCGGCCACCTCGTTGAGCGCGATGACCATGATCTCGGCCGACAGGATGAAGTCGGTGCGGATGGCGCTGGCCGTCATCTGACGCTCGGCGTCCTCGCCGACGACGGCGGCCGGCGCACCGTGGCTCGGTTCGTGGAGAAACCGGGCCAGCACCTTCTCGGCGCCCTCGAAGCAGAGGTAGGTGGCCCCGAGCATCAGGATCGGGGTGAGCAGCCACGGCACGAACTGACTCAGCAACAGGGCCGCCGGCAGGATGAACAGCAGCTTGTTGCGTAGGGATCCGAGCGCGATCCGCTTGATCATCGGTAGTTCGCGTTCGGCGGTGATGCCGTGGACGTACTGCGGTGTCACCGCCGTGTCGTCGATGACGACGCCGGCCGCCTTGGCGGTCGCCCGCCCCGCCGCGGCGCCGATGTCGTCGACCGACGCGGCCGCGAGCCGGGCCAGCGCGGCCACGTCGTCGAGCAATCCGAACAGCCCCGCACTCATCGCGTCTCCCTCGTCGTCGTTTCGAGCTAACCGTCGTTTCGAACACTCAACTACCAACGTCGAGTCGCTGACCTGTGGATCCGTTCACTCCAATTGATTCTGGCAGAGCGGCTTCCATGCGAGCTTGGCCAATCCACGACCGTGCGGTTGGGTCCAGTATCGACGCGACGACGGCCCTCGCCAGATCGGGGTGCTCAGAGTGGAACATCAGGACGCGGGATGCGCCACGCGGGTACGCGCAAGGCCGGAACCCAGCGTTAACACGTCCGAAATCTGACCCTCTGATACTAGTCATCAGACCACCTGATCACCGGAGGACCTGAGATGCGCAATGGCTTCATCGCACGCCACCAGTTGTGGACCGACGCACAGCGCGACCGCGCCGACGCGATCGCCGCCCAAGCTCAGGAGCAGGGTTTACGCCAGCTCCGCATCGCGTGGAGCGACCAGCACGGCATCTTGCGCGGCAAGACCGTAGAGGTGGGGCACTTCCTGTCCACCATGCGGGAAGGGAAGGACTTCCAGACCGCGACGCTGATCTTCGACACCACGAACAACCCGGTCGTCGCGCCCTTCGGGGCCTCCGCACTGGGCGACCCGCGGATGACCGGCCTACCCGACGGTGTCCTGGTGCCCGACCCCATGACATTCAAGATCCTGCCCTGGCTCGACCGGACTGGTTGGATTCTGTGCGACCTCTACTACCAATCCGGTGAACGAGTCCCGTTCGACACCCGAGGCATCCTGCAGACCCAGGTGCAACGGCTGGCCGCCGACGGCTTCGAATACGTCGCGGGGATCGAGCTGGAGTGCTATATCACCCGGCTGGTCGACCCCAAGCTGAGCTTCGCCGACTCCGGCTACCCGCCGGCGCCGCCGGAGGTCATGGCCGTGTCACACGGATTCCAATACTTGACCGAGAACCGCGGCGACGAGATGGACCCGATCCTAGGCCTGCTGCGCGACAATCTCGTTGAGCTCGGCTTCCCGCTGGCCACCGTCGAAGACGAATGGGGGCCAAGTCAAGTCGAATTCACCTTCGATCCGATGGTGGGAACCGATGCCGCCGACGCCGCCGTACTCATCCGCGGCACCATCAAGCAGCTGTGTCGTCGCAACGGCTATCACGCCACCTTCATGGCCCGCCCGAGCTTCCCCAACGCCTTCTCCAGCGGCTGGCACCTACATCAGTCACTGAGCAGCCCCGACACGCCAAACGCATTCGCCGCGCAGGACGACGCATTGCTTTCGCCCACCGGAATGCACTTCATGGGCGGGTTGCTCGAGCATGCCCTGTCGTGCTCGGTACTGACTACCCCGACCATCAACGGCTACAAGAGGTTCCGGCCGGACTCGTTTGCGCCCGACCGGGTCGCCTGGGCCGAGGAGAATCGCGGCGCGTTGATCCGCGTAGCCGGCAGCCGCGGCGATGCCACTACCCACCTGGAGAATCGGATCGGGGAGCCTGCCGCCAATCCGTACCTCTACTTGGCTTCCCAGATCGTCAGCGGCCGTGACGGATTGCGGCACAAGACCGATCCTGGCCCATCGGCTGACGAACCGTATCTGGCCGATGCGCCGAGCCTGCATGCGACACTGGAGTCGGCAGTGACCACCTTCGAGAGTAGTGAGCTGCTCAGAGTCGAATTCGGGTCTGCATTCGTCAACTACCTCAGCGCCATCAAACGTCACGAGGTGGCCCGGTTCAACGCCTACGTCACCGATTGGGAACAGCGCGAGTACTTCGAGGTCTACTGACGTGGCCGACAACGACATCGCGGTCATCGCTCGCCACCGCATCGCCGACCCAGACCCAGCGTCGGTGATCACCATCGGGGCGGCGCAACTCGGCGGCCCCTGGCTGAATCCGGCTGCCCGCTTGGCTAAGGTCATCGCCTGCTGTGAGTCCGCAGCCGCGCAGGGCTGCGATCTGGTCGTGTTTCCCGAGGCTTACCTCAACGGCTATCCCTTCTGGCTGTCCCGCACTCAGGGTGCCCGGTTCAACGATCCGGCGCAGAAGGCGTGCTACGCCTACTACCTCGATTCGGCGGTAGAGATATCTGGTCCCGAGATCGCCCAAATTGAGTCTTTGGCAAGCGATCTCGGCCTTGCGATTCTGCTCGGGTTGACTGAGCGCGGCGTCGGGAATGGTCGCGGGTCGACGTACTGCACGTTGGTGACCGTCGATCCCAAGGCGGGTCTGGTCGGCCATCATCGCAAACTGGTGCCCACCTACGACGAACGGCTGGTCTGGGCCAACGGCGATGGCGCAGGCCTGCGCACCCACGCCCTGGGCCCGGCCCGCGTCGGCGCGCTCAACTGCTGGGAGAACTGGATGCCCTCCGCGCGCCAGGCGCTGTATGCCGGCGGTGAAGACCTACACGTCGGCATCTGGCCCGGCTCCACCGAGCTAACGACCGACATCACCCGATTCGTCGCGTTGGAGGGCCGGGTGTTCAGTGTGGCCGTGTCGGGTCTGCTGCACGTCGACGACATACCCGACGACTTCCCGCTCGCCGGCGAGCTACGTGCACATTCGGCAGCGACGTCGTTCAACGGCGGCTCGGCGGTGGCCGGCCCCGACGGTCGGTGGCTGATCCCCCCGGTACCCGACGCCGAGGGGCTCATCGTCGCCGAACTCGACCTTCGCGAGGTCTCACGGGAACGCCTGACCTTCGACCCCACTGGGCATTACAGCCGCCCCGACGTGTTCGTCAACACAGTGCGTCGTGACCGTCGCAGCGCTGTCACGTTCCTCGACGACGCCGTCGTCACTCCTTAGCTTCGCTCCAAACCACAACCGCTCGAAGGGAACTCGACATGGCCATCGAACCAACCACTGTAGCGCCAGCACCGCCCGGGGAAGGCCGTCACGCCGCCCTGGCACCCGCCGCGATGGGCCTGGGCGGGGTGATCTTCATCTTGCTTGCCGGCGCTGCGCCGCTGTACGCCATGCTGTTCAACGTTCCGCTGACCGTGATGGGCGGCGGGTACGCCGGACCCGCGGCGTTCGTCGTCGCGACCGTTGCGCTGCTGGTCTTCTCGGTCGGTTACATCCGGATGGCGCAGCGAGTGCGCAGCGCCGGCGGCTTCTACAGCTTCGTCACCGCGGGCCTCGGCAAGGTCATGGGACTGGGCAGTGCGTACGTCATCAGTGTCTGCTACCTCGTGTTCTGCGCAGCGATCATCGGCCCGACGGCCTACTTCACCCACGGCAGCCTGCAGCACTGGTTCGACATCGACGTGCCGGCCTGGCTGCTGCTCTTCGTCATCTTGGCGATCTCGTCGCTCCTGGCATATTTTCGCGTCGGTCTGACAGCGCGTGTGCTGAGCGTGCTCATGTGCCTGGAACTGCTGGGGTTGGCGGTCTTCGTCGTCGCGATACTGGCTCATGGCGGCGGCCCCGAGGGCCTGAGTTTGCGCCCGCTCAACCCGCTCGCGCTATTTGGAAACAGCGAAGCCGTATCGGTGTTCGGTGCGGCCGCAGTCGGAGTGGCGCTGTTCGGCGCGTTCTGGTCCTGGGTCGGATTCGAGATGGCTCCGAACTATGCCGAGGAAAGTCGCGATCCGGCACGGGTCGCACGGTTGGCCATGTACGGCAGCGTGATCGGGCTCGGGATCATCTACACGGTGGTGGCATTCTGCTTCGTCAACGGCTGGGGCGTCACCGGCGTCGCCGAGGCGGTCAAGGCGCAGTTCGACGGCCAATACGATTCGGCGTTCTATCCGCTGACCGACCACTTCGGCACGCTGGCCCTCACCGAGTACTTCCGGGTGCTGACCATCACCAGCGGCTTTGCGGCACAACTTGCCTTCTACAACACCGCGGCCCGCTACCTGTTCAGTCTCGGTCGCGAACGCGTCTTGCCGGGGTGGTTGGCCGGTACCCACCCTCGGCACGGCAGTCCGCACCGCGCGAGCCTGGTCGTTACGGTCGTGGTCGCGGCCTACATGCTGTGCTTCGTCCTCGCGGACAGCTCCGACGCCGCGGCCCTGACCAAGCTGGGCACCTGGAGTCCACTCCTGGGGGTGCTCGGGTTGCTGGCCATTCAGGCCCTGGTGTGTGTCGCCATCATCCGCTACTTCCGGGTCAAGGCACCCGAGGCGTTCAGCCCATGGGCGACCCTGATCGCGCCGGTCCTGGGCGCACTGGCGATGGTCGGCGCCGTCGTCGTCCTGCTGATCAACCGCACCACTCTCTCGGGTGCGGGGGACGCCATGTTCGTGCGGGCTCTGCCCTGGGTGATCGCCGGACTCTTCGTGATCGGCGTCGTGACCGCGACGGTGTTCCGGCAACGCGCACCGCAGCGCTACGCGGCCATCGGTTCCTTCACCAGCTTCCACGACTGAACCGAGCGCTGCCAATCGCCTGGCATGCCGTCGGCGGGAGTCATCAACGGTAATCTGGGCGAAAGGATCGAATACCTCGCGACGGGACGTACATGCCAAGCTCTGGTGCAAAACGCGCGTCGCTGCGCCCCGTGAGCCGCAAGCCCATCTACGAGCAGGTCAGCGATCAACTCCGGGAGTTCATCGACGTCAACCAGCTGCAACCCGGCGACCGCCTGATGACCGAACGCGAGCTGGCTCAACAATTGTCGGTCGGTCGATCGTCGATCCGCGAGGCGGTCACCGCGCTGCGCGCGCAAGGCATCGTCGACGTGAGACACGGCGAGGGAATCTACCTGCTGCGCCGACCCGAGGACCTGATCTCCTCACTCGCCGCCGAGCTCATCGAAACCCATGCCGATCACCCCTACATCTGGGAGACCCGGCAGGCACTGGAAACCCAGTGCGCACGGATCGCGGCGTCGAGGGCCACTCAGCCCGACCTCGACGAAATGGAGGCCGCCCTTGCGCACATGGCCACCGAGATCGCCGAGGGCAAGCCCGGTCTCGAAGGTGACAGGCGTTTCCATCTGGGTGTCGCCGTAGCCTCCCACAATCCCATCCTCATCGAACTGCTCAACGGCATTCGTGGGTCGTTGGACCGGACCTCGGAAACCTCGCTTACCCGCACCGGGCAACCCGAACGCTCCCTAGCAGACCACCGCGCCATCCTGTCCGCGATCGCGGCGGGCACGCCAACCGAGGCCGCCGACGAGATGTTGCGCCACCTGGTGAGCACTTGTGACGGCTTGTTGGAGGGTCGCCAGGGCCCCACCGACGGCTGATTCGAGCCGTCGCGCCGTTTTTCGACCCGCCGTTCCGCATTAGCGATCCTGAGCACGGCGGCGGGCCGGTTAGTATTGCTCATGTGCACGAACCTCGGCTCGGTGCGGACCAACTGGCCGCCTTCGCCGCCGTCATCGAGCAAGGCAGCTTCGATGCGGCGGCGGCCACGTTGAACGTCACGCCTTCGGCGATCAGCCAGCGCATCAAGGCGCTAGAGCAGCGCGTCGGTCAGGTGCTGGTCATCCGGGAAAAGCCTTGCCGAGCAACGACTGCGGGCATCCCGCTGCTGCGGCTCGCGGCTCAGACTGCGCTGCTGGAATCCGAGGCTCTGGCCGAGACCCGCGGCGTCGGCGGACCGCAATGGAACCGGGTCGCGATGGCGGTCAACGCCGACTCGATGTCGACGTGGTTCACCGCAGTGCTCGGGCGGTTGCCGGACGTGTTGTTCGACGTGCGGATCGAGGATCAGGACCACTCGGCCGGATTGTTGCGGGAGGGCACCGTGATGGGCGCGGTGACGACCGAGCGCACACCGGTGCCCGGATGCCGGGTGGATGCACTCGGGGTGATGCGTTACGTACCGGTGGCCAGCCCGGCCTATGCCGCGCGGTGGTCCGGAGGATTCACCGCCGAGTCGGTGGCAACCGCTCCGTCGCTGGCCTGGAATCGCGACGATGCGCTGCAGGACATGTTGGTGCGCAACGCATTCAAACGCGACATCGCACGGCCCGTCCACTACGTGCCGACCGCGGAGGGGTTCGGCGCGGCCGTCCGGGCCGGCCTGGGCTGGGGCATGTATCCCGAACAGTTGGCCGACGCGGGCATCGCCGACGGCACCTTCGTCCGCATCTCGAGTCGGCACCTGGACGTGCCGCTGTACTGGCAGTGCTGGAAGTTGGACAGTCCTACGGTGCGTCGCGTTACCGACGCGGTCCGGTCGGCGAGCGCCGAGCTACTCGAATATCGCCGGGGACCGGGTCACAAGTCGACGACGACGGCCTCGAGCGGTTGAGCGCAGCAGATCAAGACGTTGCCCGCCGCGGGTGGATCCAGTGGTTCGGGGTCGTAGCGCACCGACCCCGACAGCAGGGCGGTCTCGCAGTTGTGGCACACCCCGGTCCGACACGACCACCGAGCGGGGACGTCGCAGGACTCGGCGAACTCCAGCAGGCTGGCCGACGGCGGACCCCATGGCGCCGAGATGCCGCTGCGGGCGAAGGCGACTTCGGGCCCGGTGCCGCGGGGACCGGTTGGTAGATGCGGCGGCACCGTGGTCGCGGCTATCCCGGGCGTGAGCGCGGCTGCGGCGCCGAACAATTCGGTGTGTATCCGAGCCGGATCCAGGCCGTGGCCGGTGAGTGCGGCACTCAGGTCGTCCATGAACGCGGCTGGGCCACACAGATATGCGTCGGCGTCGTGGGGTAGCTCGAGCCCGGCCAGCGTCGTCTCGGAGAGCCGGCCGGCTGCCGCGTGCTCTGCGTCGTGTAGATCGACGGCCGCCGGGTGGCTGTAGAACACGCGGGACCTGCTGTGGGGCAACTGATTCAGCAGCGCGTGAACTTCTGCGGCGAAGGCCAATTCGGCACCGTCGCGAGCTCCGTGCAGCCACCAGACCGAACGTGGCGTGCCCGCCGCCACCAGCGCCTGCAGCATCGAGAGCACTGGGGTGACGCCGACGCCGGCGGACAGCAGCAGCACCGGGCCGTCGCCGTCGGTGAGGAAGAACGTGCCCCGCGGCGCGGCCACGTCCAGCAGGTCGCCGACCCCGACGTGGGTGTGGATGCGTCCGCTGGCCACGCCATGGGGTTCCCGTTTGACGCCGATCCGGTACTCGGCCGATCCCGGCCGATTGCACAACGAGTAGTTGCGGATCACCGCCGCGCCACCCGGTTCGGCGGGTAAACGGAGTGCGATCGACTGTCCGGGAAGCCATTTCGGAAGTGCCTCACCGTCGGGCGATCCGAGGGTGAGGGAACGGATGTGCGCGCTTTCGTCGTGAACGGCCGTGACGCGCAGTTGGCGGAAACCAGGCCACGCCGGAGGTGGGCTACTGGCGGCCGCCGTCAGACCCACGTTGCCCGTCGTGGTCGAGCCGGACCCGCCCTGTTCGGCCAGGCTCTGCAGCGAGCCCTTCCACCCGGGGCTCAATGCGGGGATGCGCAGCGCGCGTTCGAGGGCGTCGCGGGGATGGCCGGGCAGGTAGAGCAGCGCGTCCAGTTCGGCCACCGTCACCCGTTCCGGGCCGGCACTGAGCTTGACGATCTCCTGGCCGGCTTCGAGCTCACCCTCGGTGATCACCCGGCAGTAGAACCCGGGCCGGCGGTGCGACACCAACAACGCCGCCATCCGCGGTTCGCCGATGCGCATACCGGCCCGGTAGCAGGTCACGCGCGGCTGGGTGACCTCGAGGACCGCCTCACCGATTCGGTAGCGGTCGCCGATGCACACCTCGTCGTCGGGCAACCCGTCGACGGTCAGGTTCTCGCCGAGCAGCCCGGGGGTCAGGTCCGACCGGCCGAACTCCTTGGCCCAGTGGCGATACGAGTCGAGTTGATAGACCAGTACGGCGCGGTACTCCCCGCCATGACCGGCGAGGTCGCCCTGGCCGTCACCGTCGATGTTGAGCCGCCGGACCATGCGGGGACCGACCACCGGCGTCTTCCACGCCCCGGTGTAAACGGTCCTGTTGTTCCACGACACGTCCTTGGGTAGTCCGACGTTCACCGACGTCAGCGTCGCTACGCGCACCGCTCCTCCAATCGACGATTCACCGCCCGACCTCGAGTCTCCCGCGCGGTGGCATCCTGGGCGAGTGGGTCTGATATTCCGGCTGGTCGAGCTCTTGCTCATGGCCTTGCCGATCGCGGGTGCGGTGTGGGCTGCGGTGACGGCCTGGCGGCGGGCCACGCGCGCTCGCGACCTCGACCATGGCGAACCCGACGCGACCGCCCGTCGGGTCCGGACCGCGCACGACGAGGCCGTCCAGTGGCGCACCGTCACCCGCATCCTCGAGCAGCACGCCCGCACGGACACCCGCTGGCTCGACTACGAACTCGACGCCGCCAAGCTGCTCGACTTCCCGCTCATGACCGACATGACCAATCCGCTGGTGATGAACTTCCACAAGGCCAAGCTGCGGGCCGACCTGCTGCGCCCCGACCGGGCCGAGGACCTGCTCGACGACTGGTCTGGCGCGGCTGACTACCTTGCCGCCGTCGAGGACTACGTGACGGCGTTCGAGGCGGCCGAGGCCCAGGCCCTGCGGCTGAGGCGCAGCGAGTTCTCCCGGGAGGCCCAACAGCGAATCGCCCGCGCGCAGAGCCTGCTACGCGTGGCCGCCGACTCCACCGCCACGCCGCCGGAACGCTCGCGGGCCTACGAGCTCGCAGGCAAGGAACTCGACGGACTCCTGGTGCTGCCGGAGGTCACCCGCCTGGGCCTCGAACGCGGAATCGCCGGTGAGCTCGACTAACCGGTGACGTACTCGTCGGCGACGGTCAGGGCGGCGTCGAGCATGCGGAGCCCGTCGGCGACCTCGGCGTCGCTGATGTTGCAGGCGGGCACGGCGTGGATGCGGTTGAAGTTCGCAAAGGGAAGCAACCCGTTGGTCTTGCAGGCTGCGATCACGGCGTTCATCGCGGGGCTGGAGCCACCGTAGGGGGCCAGTGGTTCGCGGGTCTGCTGGTTGGCGACCAGTTCGAGTGCCCAGAACACGCCGAGGCCGCGGGCCTCGCCGACGGACGGATGCCGGGCGGCGAGCTCCTGCAGCCCGGGACCGAGCACCTCGGCTCCGATGCGGGCGGCGTTGGCGACCATGCCTTCGTCTTCCATGACGTTGATGGTGGCCACCGCGGCTCCGCAGGCCAGCGGGTGACCGGAGTAGGTCAGCCCGCCCGGGTAGGCGCGGTCGGCGAACGTCGCGAAGATCTTGTCGCTGATCGCGACCCCGCCCAGGGGCACGTAGCCCGACGTGACGCCCTTGGCGAACGTCATCAGGTCGGGGATGACGTCGAAATGCTGTATGGCGAACCACTTTCCGGTTCGGCCGAACCCGGCCATGACTTCGTCGGCGATGAACACCATGCCGTACTTGTCGCAGAGCTCGCGCACCCCGGCCATGTAGCCGGGTGGGGGCACCATGATGCCCGCGGTGCCGGGCACCGACTCGAGGATGATCGCCGCGAACGACGCCGGCCCCTCGTGCTGGATCAGCCGGTCCAGGTAGTCGAGGGCCCGCTCGGTCTCCTGCTGCTCGTTCTCGGCATGAAACGACGTGCGGTACAGGAACGGTCCGTTGAAGTGGACGACGCCGCTGCTCGCATAGTCATTGGGGTAGCGGCGCGGATCACCGGTCAGGTTGATCGCGGTGTCGGTGCCCCCATGGTACGAGCGGTAGCGGGACAGCACCTTGTAGCGGCCGGTGTGCAGGCGGGCCATGCGGACGGCGTGCTCGACCGCGTCTGCGCCGCCATTGGTGAAGAACACCCGGTTCAGGTCGCCCGGGGTGCGCTCGGCGATCAGCCGGGCCGCCTCGGACCGGGCCGCGTTGACGTGTTGCGGGGCGACGGTGCACAGCTTGGCGGCCTGTTCGGCAATGGCCGCAACGACTTTCGGGTGCTGATGACCGATATTGGTGAAGACCAGCTGCGACGAGAAGTCGAGCAGCTTGGTGCCCGCGCCGTCCCAGACGTACTGCCCGTCGGCGGCGACGATCGTCATCGGCTTGATCTGCGCTTGCGCCGACCACGAGTGGAAGACGTGCTTGCGGTCGAGCTCGTAGGCGTGGGCGCCTTCGGCGATCGCGGACTCGACGTCCTGGCCGTTGGGTAGGGATGTGGTTTCGGGCACAGCAGTCATGGGGCGTCCTTAACAGAGCTCAGCGGCGTAGGAGGAACTCCGCGTCGCTGATGACGATATCGGACTGCCGACGGGTGCCGCGATGCCCGAGCGGCTGGGCCTGTGACCGTGCTCGGTGCCCGGCCTGAGTTCTCGACAGGAAGGCCTCGTCGGCGAGTTGGTGATCGGTCGAGCTGCCGGGTCCCGTCCAGAAGTTCCTGAGGAGGCAACGATGACGCGAACCGCACTTGCTCGGCCCATGGTACGGACGTACTCCCCGGCCTAGACTGCCGCAATGTTCTCGGAGACGCGCTATGCGCTGAACGGGGACTTGCGCGTCGCCTATCGCGCGTCGCGTGAAGGTCCTCGTGACATCGTCTTCGTCCCGAACTGGTTCACGAATTGCGAGGTCTTTCCGGAGCTGCCGTCCATCCAAGGCTGGGTCGAGGCGATCACATCGCTCGGCCGGCTGATCGTCTTCGACCAGCCGGGC
>JAHFVB010000346.1 GCA_023264755.1 Mycobacterium sp.
GAGCGTCACCGACGACGTCGACGGCGCGCGCAAACAGGCTGCCGAGCAGTTCTCGGTGTACAACCAGCTGCCGTCCTACCGGGCGATGCTCGACCGGGAGGGGTACGGCGGGCCGGAGGACGCGGCCATCATCGGCGACGAGGCGACGGTGAGCGATCGGCTCGAGGAACTGCGGGCGGCCGGCGTCGACGAATACGTCGCCGCGGTGTTCGACCCGTCGGTGGAGGGGCGGGCCAGAACCCGGGCGGTCTTGCGGAAACTGGACGGCTGACGGTCAGCGCCCCTGCGGGGTGGCCGGTGCGCCCGCGGGCAGGGGCACCGCCGCAACGCCGGGGGTGTGGATGGCGCCGAAGAGCCAGGGCAGTGCCGCCGTGAACACCTGGGTGGCCAGCGGCCAGTCGTGGCGGCCCTTCGTCGGCACCACCGAGCACGTGATGCCCAGCGTGTGGCCGAGCGCGCAGAGGGTGTTGGCGGCCTCCGTCTGATCGCCGGGGTTGCCGGCGGCGTCACGTCCGCCGAGCCCGACGGCGTCCTCTGCCCCGGCTCCCGAGTGTTTTTGGGCGGGAGCATCGGTCGATATGGCGAACCATCCCGAAACACCTTGGTAGGGGCCGTGTTTGGTCATCACGGTGGACGGATCGAATTGGGCCCACTTGGCGGCGTCGCCGCTGTAGAGCCGGGCGATGGTCTGGTCCTTGGTGCCCGCGTTGGGACCCATGTCCCCCGCGATGTCGAGGAAGCTGCTGAACAATTCCGGATGCATGACCGTGAGATCGACTGCGCAGGTGCCGCCCATCGACCAGCCGACGACGCCCCAGTCTGCGCTGTCGGTGCTCGTGCCGTAGTGCGAGTTCACGTACGGGACGACGTCCTTGGTCAGGTGGTCGGCGACGTTCCCCCGCACGCCGTTGACGCATTCGGTGTCGTTGTTGAAGGACCCGCCGGAGTCGACGAACACCAACACCGGCGCGTTGCCGCCGTGGGCCGCGGCGAAGGCGTCGACGATCGCCGCGGCGTTGCCGGTCCGCAGCCAGTCGGCCGGGGTGTTGAACTCGCCGGCGATCATCATGACGACGGGCAGCTTGGGCGGGGGATTGGTGGCGAACCACTTGGGCGGTAGGTACACCAACTCCTGGCGGTGCTTGAAACCCGACGCGGTGGCGGGGATGTCCACCGGAACGACGCTGCCGTGGTTCAACACGGTGCCGGCCTGCTGCATCGCGGTCACGGTGGCGGCGTCGGTCTCGTCGGGCAACGGTCCTGCGGTGAGCTGATTCCAGGCCAGCTGAACGGTGGGGAAGTAGCCGACCCAGTTGTTCAGGGCCAGCCCGGTGCCGAGCAGACACAGGGGGACGGCGGCCACGGCGGCCAACCGGCGCCACTTGATGCCGCGCCAGCCCAGCACCGCGATCCCGAGAGCGAAGCCCGTCAGTCCGGTCCATACCCACAGTGAGTCCGGGGCGGGATCGCCCGCCATGCCCTGCGAGTCGACGTACCAGTGCGTCCACGCGGCGACCGCCAGCCCGATACCCAATGCCACCGGCAGCCAGACCAGCCGCCACCGCCTGGTCCGCCAACCGATCGCCATGGCCAGCACGATGATTGCGATGACCTGCAGGGTCAGTGGCAGCCAGCCGTGCAGCAACGACAGTCCGTGTCGATTCGGCCCTGGGGCGTCGGCGGCCAGGAGCTGAACGGTCGGGTTCTGGGCCGTGTTCAGGTGGAAGGGAACGGGCACTGCCCCATGGTGACTGGGGAATCTGGGTGCCAGCTTGGAAGGCACCATGAACGCCGTTAGCTCGGTCGGTGCGCGGACGCGTGGCCGGGCCACGCAAAGGGGCCCCCGCCGTAGCGAGGGCCCCTTTGTCGGAGTTCGGAGGGAACGGCTTAGAACGCCGCCTCGTCCAGTTCCATGATGTCGTTGTCGATGGTCTCGATCACCAGTCGCGTGCTGGTCAGCAGCGGCAGGAAGTTCTTCGCGAAGAACGACGCAACCGCGACCTTGCCCTCGTAGAAGGACTTGTCCGCGCCGGTGGCACCCTCGTCGAGTGCCGCGATGGCGACGGCCGCCTGCTTCTGCAGCAACCAGCCGAGCACCAGGTCGCCGACGCTCATCAGGAAGCGCACGGAGCCGAGGCCCACCTTGTAGAGGCTCTGCGGATCCTCTTGCGCGGCCATCAGGTAACCGGTCAGCGTGGCGGCCATGCCCTGGACGTCGGCCAGTGCGGTCGCCAGCAGCGCCCGTTCCGTCTTGAGCCGGCCATTGCCCGCTTCGCTCTTCACGAACTGGTCGATCTCGTTGGCGACCCAGCCGAGCGCGACACCCTTGTCCCGCACGATCTTGCGGAAGAAGAAGTCCTGCGCCTGGATGGCGGTGGTGCCCTCGTAGAGCGAGTCGATCTTGGCGTCGCGGATGTACTGCTCGATCGGGTAGTCCTGCAGGAAGCCGGACCCGCCGAACGTCTGCAGCGACTCGGTCAGCTTGGCGTACGCCTGCTCCGAACCCACGCCCTTGACGATCGGGAGCAGCAGGTCGTTGATCCGGGGGGCCAGCTGGGCGTCGGCGCCGTGCAGCGTCTCGGCCACCGAGGCGTCCTGGAAGGTCGCGGTGTAGAGGTAGAGCGCGCGCAGGCCTTCGGCGTAGGCCTTCTGAGTCATCAGCGAGCGACGTACGTCCGGGTGGTGCGTGATGGTCACGCGCGGCGCGGTCTTGTCGGTCATCTGGGTCAGGTCGGCGCCCTGGACCCGGGTCTTCGCGTATTCGAGGGCGTTGAGGTAGCCGGTCGACAGCGTGGCGATGGCCTTGGTGCCCACCATCATTCGTGCCTGCTCGATGACGTCGAACATCTGCGCGATGCCGTCGTGCACCTCGCCGACGAGCCAGCCGACGGCGGGTACGCCGTGTTGGCCGAGGGACAACTCACACGTCGCGGAGACCTTGAGGCCCATCTTGTGCTCGACGTTGGTGACGAAGACGCCGTTGCGTTCGCCGGGTTCGCCGGTCTCGGGGTCGAAGTGGAACTTCGGCACGAAGAACAGCGACAGGCCCTTGGTGCCCGGTCCGGCGCCCTCGGGGCGGGCCAGTACCAGGTGCATGATGTTCTCGAACAGGTCGTCGGAGTCACCGGACGTGATGAAGCGCTTGACGCCGTCGATGTGCCAGGTGCCGTCGGCCTGCTTGGTGGCCTTGGTCCGGCCGGCGCCGACGTCGGAGCCGGCGTCCGGCTCGGTCAGCACCATGGTGGCGCCCCAGCTGCGCTCGGCAGCCAGCACGGCCCACTTCTTCTGCTCGTCGGTGCCGTTGTGGTAGAAGATCTCGCCCATGCCTGCGCCCATGGCGTACATGTAGGCCGCCGGGTTGGCGCCGAGCACGTGCTCGATCAGCGCCCACTGCAGCGCGCGGGGCATCGGCATGCCGCCGAGCTCCTCGGCGAGGCCTACCCGGTCCCAGCCACCGTCGAGCAGTGCGCGCATCGACTTCTTGAAGGCTTCGGGCAACTTGACCGTGTGGGTCTGCGGGTCGAACACGGGCGGGTTGCGGTCGCCGTCGGCGAACGATTCCGCGATCGGACCCTCGGCCAGCCTGCTGAGCTCGGTCAGCATTTCCTTGGCCGAATCGGCATCCAGGTCGGCGAAGGCGCCGTGGCCCAAGACCTTCTCGACTCCGAACACCTCGAACAGGTTGAAAGCCTGGTCACGGACGTTGCTCTTATAGTGGCTCACTGTGCCTCCTCGATGAGAATGCCACCTGCGGTTGGGTACTCACGATAAGTTACCCACCAGTAACTGCGCGCAACTATACCGGTCGGTAACCCCGCCGCAAAGTGGCAGCGAGCAAATTTCTGCCAGCTAATTGACCAGGTCGTTCCCGAACCCTGCCCAAACGGTTGGTTGGGCGTCGTGAACTGGGCCTTTACCGAGTTGTGATGTCTGCCACGAGAGTGCCCGGCACCCGCTCGCAGGGTCACGTGCGGCCGTTGGGAGGCGGCGGAGCAGGTCAAACGAAGACTGCCGGGCCACTGCGGCGCCATCGAACGGATGGCGACGCAGCGGCCCGGCAGCTGATCTTCCTCGAGTCTTCCCTGGGAGCCTTACTCCTCGGCGTTCGCCGCTACGGGCTCCTCCTCGGCCACCGCTTCGGCTTCGGCTTCGTCAGAGGCCGCAGCCTCTGCCGCCGGGGCCTCCACCGCAGGAGCCTCGGCTGCCGGAGCCTCCGCGTCGGGCAGCTGAGCGACGAGATACTCGGCGAGCCCCCCGATGGTCGGGTAGTCGAACACCGCGGTGGCGTTGATGGTGAACGCGCCGCCGAACTGACTGTGCAGCCGGTTGCGGAGTTCGATCGCCATCAGCGAGTCCGTGCCCAGATCCAGGAACCGGCTGGTCGCGGCCGGCGGCGAGGCCAGGCGCAGGAAGTTCTGCACCTCGCCCTGCAGGAACTCGGTGACGAAGCCCGCGCGCTGCGGCACCGGAATCTCCTGAAGCTGCTTGAGCAACTCGCTGTCCCCGGTCACCTCCCCGGCGTCCCGCGGCAACACGAGATCCAGGATCGGCGGACGGGAACTGCCCAGCACCTTCGCGGCCCGCTGCCAGTTCGCCTTGATCACCGTGGCCTGCCCGGTGCCGTTCGCGACGACTTCCGCGAGCGCACTGAGCGCGGCCGACGGTTCCAGCGGAACCAGGCCTTGGGCACTGATGTTCGCGGTCGCGGCCTCCGAGGAGGCCATGCCGCCCTGAGCCCAGGGGCCGAAGTTGATCCCCGTGGCCGGCAAGCCCTGGGACCGACGCTCCGCAACCAGACCGTCGAGCAGCGCGTTGGCCGTGGCGTAGTTGGACTGTCCCGGTGAACCGAACAAGCTGGACACCGAGGACGACACGATGAAGAAGTCGAGCTCGTCGTCCTTGGTCAACTTGTCCAGGTGCCAGGCACCGAACGCCTTGGGTGCCAACGTCGTCCGGAAGCGCTCCACGCTCTGCTGGGACAGCAGCGCGTCGTCGAGCACACCGGCCAAGTGCACCACCCCGGCCAGCGGCGGCAAGTCCGCGCGGATCCGCTCCAGCAGCGCCGCCACCTCGGCTTCGTCGCCGACGTCGGCGGTGAAGACGTGGACGCGAGTCTTGTAGCGGTCGGTGATGTCGTCGATCAACCGTTGGGCGTCCGCGTCGGGCGTCCGCCTGCTGGTCAATACGAGCTCGCCTGCCCCGAGTTGGGCCAGATACGCCGCCGTGTGCAGACCGATCGCACCGAGCCCGCCGGTGATCAGGTAGCTCCGATCGGGCTTGGGCTGCAGCGGGTTCGGCATCTGCACGACGATCTTGCCGATGTGCCGCGCCTGCTGCATGCGCCGGAATGCGGCCCTGGCCTCGGTGAGCGGGTAGATCTCCGCGGGCAGCGGCGTCCACTCGCCCTTGGCCAGGCCCTCCGACACCTCGGTGAGCAGGTCGCGAATGCGATCGGGTTCGGTGAGCATCACCGTGTCCAACGCGACGATCTCGTAGGCGATGTCGGAACGGGCCGCCGTCATCTGCTCCGGTGACCAGATGTCGCGCTTGGCGATCTCGGCGAAGCGACCATTCTGGGCGGTGGCCCGCAACGTCGCTTCGATGAACCCTTCGCTCGTCAGGCTGTTGAGCACCACGTCGACGCCCTTGCCGTCGGTGTCCGCCAGGATCTGATCGGCGAAGTCCGTCGTGCGCGAGTCGTAGACGTATTGGACACC
>JAHFVB010000034.1 GCA_023264755.1 Mycobacterium sp.
ATCAGAGCGAGTACTGCCGCACCCAGTCGACCATCACCTGACCGCCCGCGGCGATGTCGCCGCCGAAGTCGTCCAACTGGATGCATAGATGCATGGGGCGCGGCGGCAGGGCCGCCGGAGTGGTGGTCTCCCACCACATGGCTCCGTCCAGGTACACGGCGATGTGCTGTCCGGTCCATTCGACCGCCCAGCTGTGCCACTGGGTGGCGTCGATCTGGATGTCTCCGTCCTCCCGCGTGTCGTCCGGGCCGTAGTGCACGAAGGCCTGGCCCGACTGCCTGGTCGGATCGCTGAGCTCCATGAAGTCGACCTCGCCACCGGACGGCCAGTCGTTCGCGTCCGGCCACAGCAGTACCACCGAGTGGTAGTTCTCCGAAGCCGGCGGCGACTTGACGCACGCCTCCCAGCGGCCTTGAAACTGGCCGGGGGTCCAGGCCATGCCGCCGGAGTTGCCCTGCGCGTCGCCCGTGATGGTCAGCATGCCGTCGGCGACCGATACCGCCGACGGTGTCCTGCGGCCGTTTCCGTCGTGCCCCACGCTGTCGTAGACATTCCAGTCGGCCAGCGCCGAGGGATCGGTGAAGTCGGCCACCCGGTTCGGATCGCCCCAACCGTAGGCCGCAGCCGCGGTATTGGGGCAATTGCCGTTGCCAGGATCGGCCCCAGCCGTCGGTTGCCGTTCCAACGTCCCCACGATCGTGGCCGCGAGCAAGAGCGAGGCCACGTTGGCCAAGGCGAGCCCAGATCGCGCTGCACTGGTGGCCATGATGTCCTTCCCGCAGGTGGAGCACGGTTGCGCTAGCGGCGGCTCGGTTGCCGGAGCGCGGCGATGGCGCAAGCTAGCGAAGGACTTCAGTCTACGGGACGTCGTGCGGCCGATGCCGATCCGGCCGGGGCGAAAGCTTGCTAGCCGTGGTCGCGTCGGAACGTCGCCGAGCGCTGCGACGCCCACTCCAGCGCGCGCCGCCAGCCAGTGTCGGAGCGGTACCGGCCACAGTCGCACACCGCGCAGTCGCTCCCACGCCGATGGTGTTCGTGCGTCGCGGGATCGTGGCCGCACATGCACATACCATTTCGCACGGTACGAACCTACGCCGGTTGGTGAGTCCCGTCGCATCCTGTTACCGGAGTGGCGCCCAACCGTGCTCACTATGGTTACCAACGATGGTTACCAACATGGATCGGGCACCGCTGGACGCGGCTCAACTCAACGACGGGCTCGAACCGCCGTTTCGCCGCGTCGAGCTGGTCGCCGAAACGGGTTCGACCAATGCCGATCTGCTGGCCCGCGCCGCGGCCGGCGAGGATGTCGACGGCGTGGTGCTGGTGGCGGAGTACCAGACCGCCGGCCGCGGTCGGTTGGGCCGCAGTTGGTCGGCGCCCGCGGGGGCTCAGCTCGCAATGTCCTTCGGCGTTGCCGTGGACGGCGTCGACGCCGCGGAGTGGGGTTGGCTGCCACTGCTGACCGGCGTCGGCGTCGTCGCCGCGGTGCGCGAAACGGGCGAAGTCCAGGCGGGGCTGAAGTGGCCCAACGACATCCTCGTCGGGACCAAGAAGCTGGCGGGCATCCTCGTCGAGGTGGCCTCGCCGCGGCCGGTGTTGATCGTCGGACTGGGGCTCAACGTCACGTTGACCCCGGCCGAGCTGCCCGACCCCATCGCCACCTCGTTGGCGATGTTGGGCTCGCCGATGACCGATCGAAACATCTTGCTGAGCAACATCCTTCACGAGTTGGGCGTACGCATCGACCGTTGGCGATCCGTCGGGGCCGCCGACGCCGAGCTGATCGCGGACTACCAGCGGCTCAGCCTGACCTTGGGTACGCAGGTCCGGGCCATGCTGCCGGGCGGGCGCCAACTGGTCGGAGTCGCCGATGGCATCGACCAGTGGGGCAGGCTGCGCATCGATACCGGTGAGCAGCTGGTAACCGTGTCCGCCGGTGACATCACCCACCTGAGGCCCGCGGTTTAGCCGCGCCGCGTCGGCAATTCGATTCGATACGCAATTTGCGGTAGCCGGTGCAGTGGCTGGCGAAATTCGGGGTGGATGGCGGCCCGGATGTCGTTACCGCCCAAGGCAATTCTGTTATCAAAGCGATAGATGAGTTTTCTGTGATTAATGAGACTGCTGTGAATTACTGAATCGGTCGGATGTCGAAAGACACGGCATCCACCCGATTCTCACGGAGTCGCCATGTTCGATTTGCGTCACGCATGTGCAGTTGCCGGAGCCATGGCGGTCGCCGCGGCCGTGGTCGTCACGAGCTGCATCACCCCACTGGCCACCGCCGCCGACGCGACGTCGTTGGAAGCGGAGTCGATGAGCATCGCACCAGCATTCAACGCCTCGGTAGTCCGTGACTCGACCGCCTCGGGTGGATCGGCAGTACTCCTGCGGCGCAACGCGACTGCCTCCAAGACCCTAACCCTGCCGGCCTCTGCTCAAATCGTGGTGCGCGCCTTGGGCGTGACATGCAACGGCGCACCCACCATGGCGGTGACCGTCGACGGGAAGAGCGTCGGGACGACCTCCGTGACCGCCACCACGTGGACCGACTACCCGATGACGACCACCATCGCGGCCGGTTCTCACGGGATCGCCGTGGCCTTCACGAATCAAGGCACGGGGTTGCGTTGCACGCGCACGCTGTCGCTCGATTCGGTCGTGATCGTGCCGGTGGCCACCCCGGTGACGACCACCCCGGTGACGACCACCCCGACGACGACCACGTCGACCACCCCGACGACGACCACCCCGACGACCACCCCGACGACGACCACCCCGACGACGACCACGACCACGCCGACCACGCCGACCACGACCACGTCGACCACCGCGTCGACCACCACCACGACGCCGTCCACCGGGCCACTGACCGTCGCGCCCGTCGCGGATCTACCGGGTTGGAAGCACGTCTTCGCCGACGACTTCACCAAGGACGCGCCCGTCGGAAGTTGGGCGAACTCCTCGGATCCGAACACGATCGTCTACACCGGGGCGAACGGCCAGCAGTGGCGCACCTATCCGTCCACCTACACCGACACCTATCAGCACCGGCCCTACCGATCGGATCAGGTACTCAGCGTCTCCAACGGAACGCTGATCTTCAACCTCCACAACGTCGACGGCCAACCCGCCGGCGCCAACCCGTCGCCCCTGCTCGCCAACGGCAGCCAATACCAGACCTACGGCCGCTACTCGGCCCGGCTGCGGGTCGATACCCCCGACCTGAGCGAGTATCACATCGCCTGGCTGCTCTGGCCACAGTCGGAGAAGTGGCCCGACGATGGAGAAATCGACTGGCCGGAGGGCAGTTTGGCGGGCACGTCCAGCGCCTTCGCCCACTACGCCAGTTCCGCCGGCGGGCAAGACACGGTCGACACCGGGGTGCCCTTCACCGGCTGGCACGTCTACACCATCGAGTGGAAGCCGGGCCGGGTGCGGTTCCTGCTCGACGACACCGTCGTGCTCGAATCCACCAAGAACGTCCCGAGCAAACCGATGCGTTGGCAGCTGCAGACCGAGACCGATGGGAACGGCACCCACGCCGGCCACTTGCTGGTCGACTGGGTGTCCGCGTGGTCGTCGACCGGCAGCTGAGCCCGTGACGCTGGAGGTACAGCGAACTGACAGCCGTGCCGACCGAGGCGCTCGCGCCCGGTGCTCACTGCGGGCGAGCCCCGAAATGACCGGCCTGACAACCTGTGTCAGCTAATAGGTCGGTAGGCTGAGCGCGTGACCCACCGCGTCGAGAGGCAGGCCGAAGGCGTGCTCGACGAGCCGGCCGCGGTGGCACCAGCGGACCGGGACGCACTCGACCTGGTGGCCGCGGCCCCGTTGATCGTCCTTGGCTCGTCGGTACTCATCGGGTTGTCGCTGGTGTTGACGTCGCTGGCGGCCGCTGGAGTCGCCGACGTCCTGCCCGTCGGACTGCGCGCGGCGATCGTTTGCCTGGTCGCGGTCACCTTGCCCGGGCTGCCCATTGCAGCACTGCTGCGCTTGCCCACCAACGGCATCTTCGCCAGTGTCACCATTGCGATATCGCTGGCCGTTTGCGAGCTGTTGGCGCAATTGAATTTCCTTGCGGGACTGCGGCAAAGCTACCTGTGTCAGATGCTGGTGTTGGTGGCCGCCGCCATCGCAACGGGTGTCATTGCCAGGCAATGGTATTCACACCGTGCCGTCACCAGCCCGGCGACCGCTTGGGCGCGCGTCAAAGTCCGCCTCGGGGCCCCCGGCGATCGACTGCCCAGCGTCGGCCTGCTCGCCGGCTCGCTCGTCTTGTTCGGGATCGCGGTCGCCCGGCTCGACACCGAAGCTGCGGGCGAATTCGGCCTGTTGGAAGCCCTCGGCGCCGACTACTTCGTCGGCCTCGCACTGCTCAGCGTCGTATTGGTGCTCGAGTACCGCCGTGCGGTCATCGACCGGCCGGTGGTGGCGCTGATGAACGTCGTACTCATCACGTACGTCACCATGCCGGTGGCGTGGGCGGATCGCACCGCGCCCTTCGTGACGGCCTACGTGCACCGTGTGATCACCAACTGGATCGCCACCCTCGGCACGCTGCCTCCGCCGGTGGATGCCCGCATCAGTTGGGCCGGATTCTTCTCCACGGCCGCGCAGCTGACCAAGCTCGGCGGCCTGCCCGACAGTGCCGTCTTCGTCGGCAGCGCTTCCCTGGTGTTCGGCGTCCTGCTCATGTACCCGCTGTACGCCGTCGGACTGGCGGTCACTCGCAACGAGAAGACGGCGTGGCTGGGGGTCACGGTGTTCGTCCTGTCGAACTGGTACCAGCAGGACTACTTTGCCCCCCAGGCCGTCGCGATGCAGTTCTACGCCACGATCCTCGCGGTGCTGCTGTGGCAGCTTCGGGTGTCGAACGTGCCCGCCCTCGACGGTGGCGTCGTGCGGCGCTGGGCCACCGCCTGGATGCGTATCCCCGGGCGGGTCCCCAACCGGGGTGCGGGCTGGACGCAAGCGGTCGAACTGGTACTCGTCATGATCATCGCCGCCATGGTGGTCGGCCACCAACTGACTCCGGTGGTGACGATCGCCGCACTGGTGGTGTTCGCAACGATGGGGCTGACCCGGTCGAAACTGTTGTGGCTCATCGCCCTACTGATGTTCGTGGCCTGGTTCTCCTACGGCGCCTACGGCTTCTGGCAGGGTCACCTCGGCGACATCCTCGCCGACATCGGCGGCGTCGACCAGAACCTGAGTTCGAGCGTCTCGAACGACAGGTCGGCCGACCCGACCTACGGTCGGATGCAGTACCTGCGCATCGCGGCGTCGCTGGCCGTGTTCTGCTGCGCCGGACTGGGGTGGCTGCGAATGCCACGAGGTCCCTGGCGACCGCTGGTCGGCGTGCTGGCGATCATCCCGTTCGGGCTGATCGCATTGCAGAGCTACGGCGGGGAAGTGGCGATCCGCTGCTTCCTCTACGCTTCGCCTTTGCTGGCACCGCTCACGGCCATCGCATTTCAGGTCGTGTTGCGACCGCCCGCCGCGCACTCGCGATGGCACTGGCCCGCCGCCGTGCTCGCCCCGACGCTATTCTTCGCACTCGCGGTCTGGGTGACGACCAACCGAGGGCTCAACACGTCCTTCGAGCACTCGACCCGCGAAGAGGTCGAGATCTCCAACCAGTTGCAGCAACAGGCCGGTACGACTCCGGTGGCGTACTGGGGCCAAGGCGGGCTCAACGGCATCGTGCCGAAGTACGATCTGAACCCGGCCTGCCTCCGTTCGGCCAGGGCACTTGCCGACTGCACCGCCACCCCGGATATCGGCTACTTCATCGAGACCAACCAGGACGACAAGTACTTGGAGTACCGGATGGGCATGGACAAGGAGACGATCGACGAGGCCATGAACATTCTGGTGTCGGAGAAGGGCTTCCGATGGGCCTACCGCGGGGCTCAGGTCCGGGTGCTGCAGCGCACCGAGCTGCCGCCGCTGAAGCTCGGGATGGACCGATGATCGCGATCGCCCTGTTCTTCAGCGCGGCCGTGCTGTACCTGCTGGCCAACTACTGGCGGGAGACGACGGTCCCGCAGGACGGCGCGCCGCGGGTCAATCGTGCGACCGCGCTGCTGATGCTGCAGGCGATCTGCGCCGGGGTCGGCGCGGTGGCGGTAGCGGTAGTCCACATGGTGACGTTCGTTTCTTGAGCTTCGCGCTCGCTCCGGTGTCAGCCGGGGCGAAATGGCCACGTCGGGCGCCATCGGGTAATCTCCATGCCAACCTTGCTCAATGCAGCAAGCAACTAACGAATTGTTTGCCAGAATTGCAGGAAGGGGGTGCGCAGGTGGAGGTGACGTGCACCAACGGTCACGAGAACCCCCGGACCGCCAATTCTGCGGGGAATGCGGCACGCCTATGGTGGCGATCGCGGCGATGTGCCCGGTGGGCCACGTCAACGCCGAGCACCAGCGGTTCTGCGGCGAGTGCGGAGCGCCCACCGTCGCCCCGGACGGGCTGGCGGACGCCGCATCCGGCGGCCGCTGGGCCGTCGATCCGACCGGAACCCATCAGTACCGGTACTGGCATGGCGACGCGTGGACCGAACACGTCGCGGACAACGGAACCTTCAGCACCGAGCCCATCGCCAAACCGGGCCGCCGACGGTTCGAGACGTGGATCAGCGTCGCGGCCGGCGCCGTCACCCTGGTGCTGCTGGTCGGCGCGATGACCGACATCGGCATGCAGTTGTCTCGCGACGCCAAACCCGCCGCCCCCCAGAACGCCCCGGCCTCGACGACGGACAACGCGCCCGCACCGGCCGCCGTCACCGCCGCCTCCGACCCGAGCGACGCCGCCACCCCGGCGCCCCCTGGCCCGGAACAGGCGGTCTCGGTGATCGCCACGCTGTGTCGACCCAACAGCAGCAACGGCGTCACCGCCGACGGCTCCGTCGCCTACTGCGAGCGGCTGACGTCGACCGACACATACCTGTGGTCGCTGTTCCCCGGCGACATCCCCTTGCCTCCCGGAGTCGGACTGGGCACCGACCAATCGGTCAACCCGGCCGTCGGAGTGTGCATGGCCCAAACGGGTCGGACCAGCGCGGGCTGCCTGGAGTACCTGGCCCGGCCCAGCAATCCCGGCGACGGTCACCCGGGCAACTGACGGGCCACTGATGCCGTTGAACTCGGTCGGCGCGCGGGCCACCCGCGCGATCCGCCAAAGCCTGCTCACCGTGGCGCTCGCCGCCGACCGGTTGAGGGTGGCCCAACCACTCGCTCGCCGGGTGGGGGACGCCCGTCGGTTCTGGACCGAGGACGAGAACTCGGCGTGGGCCCAGAACTCGCACTGGAGGGCCGGCCTCGGCGACGACGCGTGGCTCGAAGTGGGCCGGGAGCACCGGGCGCTCTACGAACGATTCGCCAAGGCGCTGGACCGGCCGGTCGACCCCGGCGTCGTCATCGAGTGGGGCTGCGGTGGCGGGGCGAATGCAGTGGCCTTCGCACCCGACGCACAGCGCTTCATCGCAGCGGACGTCTCGGCGACCAGCCTTGGTGAATGCCGGAGGCAAGTCGAAGCCGTGTGCCTTACGCCCGTCGAGACCGTCCTGATCGACATCGAGCATCCGGAACGCGCCATCGCCGGACTCGAGCAATCGTGCGACCTGTTTCTCTGCCTCTACGTCCTGGAACTCACCGCAGGCCCCGAGGAGGCCATGCGGATCGTCCGGATCGCCCAACGCCTGCTGGTCGCGGGCGGGCTGGCCTTCATCCAGGTCAAGTACCACACCTCCGACCCGCGCACCCGCGGTCGCAAGCGCAACTACCGGCGCAACGTCGCAACCATGGCCACCTTCGAGATCGACGAATTCTGGGAGCGCGCGGCCGAATGCGGACTGACGCCGCGCCTGATCACCTTGGTGCCCAAAAACCGGCTGGACTCGCGATATGCCTATTTCGCACTCACCAAATCCGCCGACCCGGCCCCGTAGAGTGTTGCCGTGGGCTACCCGGAAAACGTCCTCGCCAGCGACGAGCAGGTCGTCTTGCATCGTCATCCGCACTGGAAGCGGCTGATCCTGCCGGTGCTGGTGCTCATCCTGGCCACCGCGGTGGCAGCGTTCGGCGCCGCGGTGGTCAACACCGCACACTGGTCGTCGGCGGTCGCCACCAACGTCGTCATGGCGGTCATCGGCGTGGTCTGGCTGGTGGTGATCGGCTGGCTGGTGCTGTGGCCGGTGCTGACCTGGCGCTCAACGCATTTCGTCATCACCGACCGGCGGGTCATGTTCCGCCACGGGCTACTGACCCGCTCGGGCATCGACATTCCACTGGCCCGCATCAACAGCGTCGAATTCCGCCACGGGCTCGTCGACCGGATGCTGCGCACCGGCACGCTGATCATCGAGTCAGCGAGCCAAGATCCCCTGGAGTTCCACGACATCCCGCGCGTGGAACAAGTCCACTCGCTGCTGTATCACGAAGTCTTCGACACCCTGGGTTCCGACGAGTCGCCGAGCTGAGCACGGCGGTTACGCCACGGCCGCAGCGGCGTCACGCTGCCGTGCCCCTCTTCGAGCTCGTCCTCGATGGCCTCCGCGATACCGCCCGCGGTCATCGAGGCCTCGATGACCCGCTCGGGGTCGCGGGCGAACTCCTCGGGGAACACCCACCGCCGGAACGCCCAGAACCGGAACGCCATCTGTAGCAGGTTGCCGATGACGTAGGCCGACACGAAGTCGGCGACGTTCTCCATGGTCAGGCTCACCATGGGCACCCGGAGTTCCAGCACGTAGCTCGAGACCCACAGCGGAGCCATGCTGAGCAGCACTCCCACGCCGCTGACGCCGAAGAACAGCAACGCCTCGTGGTGCCGCTCCCGTCCGCCGCGGTGCCGGAAGCTCCATTCCCTATTCAGGATGTAGGAGGCGATGACGGCGACGATGCCCGCGATGATCTTGGCTGTGACCGGCTTGGGCTCGAGGATGGTCAGCTTGAGCGTGAAGAAGATCGCCGAGTCGATGACGAACGTCGTGCCACCGACGATCGCGAACTTGATCAGCTCGTGATGCCGCTCGGCGAAGGGCCGGATCGGGCGCGGCAGGCGCGCGATCGTGGCGTCAGCGAAAGACACAAGAGGGGAGTGTACGGAAACTAGGCAGGCCACGCGTACCCGTGCAGGTCGGGGCGGTGCTGGACCCCGTCCACCGCGTGACAACATAGCAACGTGAGCGCACCCCCAGTCGTGGCCATGATCGGCGGCGGACAACTGGCCAGGATGACCCATCAGGCCGCCATCGCCCTCGGGCAGACACTGCGGGTGCTGGCCGCCTCGCCCGACGATCCCGCCGCCCAGGTCAGCCCGGACGTCGTGCTGGGCTCGCACACCGACCTGGACGCCTTGCGCCGGGTCGCGGCGGGCGCGGCGGCCGTCACGTTCGACCACGAGCACGTTCCTGGCGCCCTGCTCGACGCACTGGTGGCCGCCGGAGTGAACGTGGCGCCACCACCGGAGGCGCTCATCCACGCGCAAGACAAGCTGGTGATGCGCCGCAAGCTGGAGGCGCTCGGCGCGCCCGTGCCGCGGTTCGCCGAAGTGACCCAACCGGCGGACGTGGATGCCTTTGCCGCGCGCATCGACGGCCCGATCGTGGTCAAGGCCGCCCGCGGGGGCTACGACGGACGTGGGGTGACCCTGGCCCGCGACCTGGCCGAGGCGAGGGCCGTCACCGAGCGCTACCTGGCCGACGGTGCCGCCGTACTGCTCGAGGAACGCGTCGACCTGCGGCGGGAATTGGCCGCGCTGGTCGCACGCTCACCCTTCGGCCAGGGGGCGTCCTGGCCCATCGTGCAGACGGTGCAACGCGACGGCATCTGCGTCGAGGTCATCGCCCCCGCCCCCGGGCTGGACTCCGAGCTGGCGGGCGAGGCCGAGCGGCTGGGGCTCAGCCTGGCCAACGAACTCGGCGTGGTGGGCGTGCTGGCCGTCGAACTCTTCGAAACCAACACCGGTGCCCTGCTGGTCAACGAATTGGCGATGCGTCCGCACAATTCCGGTCACTGGACGATGGACGGCGCCAGGACCAGTCAGTTCGAGCAGCATCTGCGCGCGGTGCTGGACTATCCGCTGGGGGCCACCGAGCCGATCGCACCGGTGACCGTGATGGCCAATGTCCTTGGCGCGCCGCAGGTTCCGGCGATGACGATGGACGAGCGCCTGCATCACCTGTTCGCGCGGATGCCGGATGCCAAGGTGCACCTGTACGGTAAGTCCGAGCGCCCCGGCCGCAAGATCGGGCACGTCAACGTGCTTGGCGCACAGCAAGGTTCGCCCGACGACGAGGCCTATGTCGCCGACGTACGGGAACGCGCGGTGCGAGCCGCGCACTGGTTGTCGCACGGCGAGTGGACGGATGGATTCGATGAACATGCCCAGTAGCCCCAGTGGTGACGTGACCGGACCGCGCGTCGGTCTGATCATGGGCAGCGACAGCGACTGGACAGTCATGGAGGACGCTGCGACCGCACTCGCGGAGTTCGACGTGCCGTTCGAAGTCGGCGTCGTCTCGGCCCATCGCACGCCCGGCCGCATGCTCGACTACGCCAAGACCGCCGCCGGCCGCGGCATCGACGTGATCATCGCCGGAGCGGGTGGCGCGGCGCACCTGCCTGGCATGGTCGCCTCGGCCACGCCGCTGCCGGTGATCGGCGTACCCGTGCCATTGGCGCGGCTGGACGGGCTGGATTCGCTGCTGTCGATCGTCCAGATGCCAGCCGGAGTGCCCGTGGCGACCGTCTCGATCGGCGGTGCGCGCAATGCCGGCCTGCTGGCGGTGCGCATCCTGGGCTCGTCCGACGCCGGGCTGCGCGCCCGCATGGAGCAGTTCCAAGCCGAGCTGGAGGACATGGTGCTGGCCAAGGACGCGGCGTTGCGCCAGCGGCTGCTCGGCCCGTAACCGGCCCAGGTAAAGTTATCCGCGAGTAGCAAGGAGTTTTACATGGCCATCGGCGACCCGTCCTTCGACGTCTTCAAGCTCTCCGACGAGCACGAAGAAATGCGCGCAGTGCTGCGCGAGCTCTGCGACAAGGAGATCGCGCCCTACGCGGCCGACGTCGACGAGAAGGCGCGCTACACCACTGAAGCCTTGGCGGCGTTGAACGCGTCCGGCTTCTCGGCCATCCACATCCCCGAGGAGTATGGCGGCCAAGGTGGCGACGCCGTCGCGGCCTGCATCGTCATCGAAGAGGTCGCCCGGGTGTGTGCCTCGTCCTCGCTGATCCCGGTCTGCAACAAGCTCGGCACGATGGGCCTGCTGCTGAGGGGTTCCGAGGAACTCAAGAAGCAGGTGCTGCCCTCGATCGGAGCGGGGGAGGCCAGCGCGTCCTACGCCCTGTCCGAACGCGAAGCCGGCAGTGATGCCGCGGCGATGCGCACGCGCGCCAAGGCCGACGGAGACGACTGGGTGCTCAACGGCTCCAAGTGCTGGATCTCCAACGGCGGCAAGTCCACCTGGTACACCGTCATGGCGGTCACCGATCCCGACAAGGGCGCGAACGGCATCTCGGCGTTCGTCGTGCACGCCGACGACCCCGGTTTCGTCGTGGGCCCCAAGGAAAAGAAGATGGGCATCAAGGGATCGCCCACCACCGAGCTGTACTTCGAGGACTGCCGGATCCCTGGCGACCGGATCATCGGCGAACCCGGCACCGGATTCAAGACGGCATTGGCCACGCTGGACCACACCCGTCCGACCATCGGCGCCCAGGCCGTCGGCATCGCCCAAGGCGCGCTGGAGGCGGCGATCGCCTACGTCAAGGAACGCAAGCAGTTCGGTAAGTCGATCAGCGACTTCCAGGCCGTCCAGTTCATGCTGGCCGACATGGCGATGAAGATCGAAGCCGCCCGACTGATGGTCTACAGCGCCGCGGCCCGCGCCGAGCGTGGCGAGCCCAACCTCGGCTTCATCTCCTCGGCGGCCAAGTGTTTCGCCTCCGACGTCGCCATGCAGGTCACCACCGACGCCGTGCAGCTGTTCGGCGGCTACGGCTACACGGTGGACTTCCCGGTCGAGAGGTTCATGCGGGACGCCAAGATCACGCAGATCTACGAGGGCACCAACCAGATTCAGCGCGTCGTGATGTCCCGCGCGCTGCTCAAGTAGGCCCGGGGCCTTTCGGCTCGATCAGTTCACGCAGGGCGCGCTGTTCGCACCCGCGGTGAGGACCGGGGACGGCGGAGGCGGCGGCTCACTGGACTCCGCGGCAACGGGATCGACCGTCCCAGAAGGACTTTCGGGAGTAAGCCCCGAACCCGGCCCGGTGTAGTCGGCAGCCAGCACCACCCGCACCGAACCCGGCGCCACCGAAGGATCCGCAACGACCGGCAAGTTGCCCAGCGCCTTGGCAACGGCCTGTGCGCCGAGATCGTCGGTCTTGGCCGCCCGAAGCTGACTGCTGGTGACGTGGTCGGCCTCGTTGTTGCCGACGTTGCCCTGGGCGAACCCCTGGCCGCTCAACACCTGGGCCACCGCGGCCGCCAACCCGTTGATCTCGGAGTCGTTGACGACCTCGACGGTGGTCTTGTCGGGGGAGTAGGCCAGCTTCTCGGTCTTGCCCTCGTCCTGGTCCTTCAGCAGACTCCCCACCCAGTCCTTGACCTGAGCCTGATCGACGCGCACCACGCTCTGGGTGCCGTCGTCGCTCCAGCCGTCCTCTTGCAGGATCGGGATGGTGGCGAACGCGACGTTGCCCGCCGCGAGGCTCTGCATCTGCTGGATGAAGTCCATGATGTCCCAGCCGTCGGACAGCACCACCGAACGCTGCACCGCGTCCTGCAGCCGGTTGAGCGTGGCGGGGCTGGACAGCGTCTTGCCGGAGATGACCTGATGGGCCAACTGGGCCATGACCGCCTGCTGGCGGGTCACCCGGTCGAGGTCACCGCGCGGCAAGTCGTGCCGTTGCCGCACGAAGCTCAAGGCCTGCGGGCCGTTCAGCTTCTGCGGGCCGGCCGGAAAGTCCGCCCCGGAAAGCGGCTCGTCCACGGCGTCCTTGAGACAGACGTCGACGCCGCCGAGGGCATCGGTGATCAGGGCGAAGCCGAGCAACCCGATCTCGGCGTAGTGGTCGACCGTGACGCCGGTGAGATTGGCCACCGTCTTGATCAGCGCCTCCCGACCGGCTTCGGTCGCCTCCCGCTCGGCCACCGCGGGATCCTGGCCCTGGTCCTCCACCAACTGCTTCAACTTCTCCAGATGCACCGAGCCGTAGACGCCGTTGATCTTCGTCTTGCCGATGCCGGGCGCGTCGACGTAGGAGTCCCGAGGGATCGAGATGGCCGTCGCGGACTTCCCGTTGTTGGGGATGCGGACCAGGATGATCGTGTCGGTATTGGTCGACACGTCGTCACCGGCGCGCAGCATGGCCAGCTCGTCGGCCGACAACGGGTTGCCGTGCGCGTCGGTACGGCTGTCCATGCCGACCAGCAGGATGTCGATCGCGCCGTCTTCGCCACCGCCGCCCAGGGCCGCGGCGCTGATGTGGTTGATGCCCGACTCGAACGACCGGATCGTGCTCCACGCCACGCCGGTGCTGACGACGACGATCGCCGCCGCGACGACGGCGACGGTGCGGGTGAGACGACCGGGCATCAGCTCAGGCTACTGGCGAGTCGGCCACAGACCGGGTAGCGCCGACCGGCGTGCCAGACTCGTGCCCATGTCCAACCGAATCGTCATCACCGGCGCAGGCGGGCTCGTGGGCCGCACCCTGGCCGCCAAAGCCGGCCAGCAGGGTTACGACGTACTCGCGCTGACCTCCGCAGACTGTGACATCACCGACGCCACCGCAGTGGCCCGCGTCGTCGCCGCCGACGACGTCGTGATCAACTGCGCGGCCTACACCAAGGTCGACGACGCCGAAGCCGACGAGGACCGGGCCTACGCCGTGAATGCCACGGGCGCGGCGCACCTCGCCCAGTCCTGCGCCAAGGCGGGCGCGGCACTGATCCACATCTCGACCGACTACGTCTTCAGCGGGCACTTCGCCGATGGCCACCCTCGGCCCTACGAGCTCGACGACGAAACCGGCCCGCGCAGCGCCTACGGCCGCACCAAGCTGGCCGGCGAGCTCGCCGTGCTGGCGGCCATGCCGCAGGCCCACGTGGTGCGCACGTCGTGGATCTACGGCGGAACCGCCGACTTCGTCTCGGCCATCGCCGCCAAGGCGGCCGGCACCGACGCGATCGACGTCGTCGCCGACCAGGTCGGAGGCCCCACCCTGGCCGCCGATCTGGTCGACGCGTTACTCGAACTGGCCACCGGCACGATCAGCGCGCCGATCCTGCACGCCGTCAACGCAGGCGAGACCAGCCGCTACGAACAGGCCAGAGCGGTATTCGAACTGGTCGGCGCCGACCCCGACCGGGTGCGGCCGGTCGACACCGACAAGTACCCGCGGCCCGCCCCCCGACCCGCGTACAGCGTGCTGTCGACCCGGCGCTCGACCGAGGCCGGGCTGACCCCGTTGCGGCCGTGGCGCGAGGCATTGGCCGCCGCCCTGAGTTCCGGGGGCAGTGGAGGGTCATGAGCGGCCCGCTACCCTCTACGCGGTGAGCGACGAACTGACCGTGGTGACGGTGACCTATTCGCCGGGCCCACATCTCGAACGCTTCCTCGCCTCGCTCTCCCTCGCCACCGACCGGCCCGTGACCGTCGTGATGGCCGACAACGGGTCGACCGACGGCGCACCGGAGGAGGCCATCGAACGCCACCCCGACACGCGGCTGATGCGAATGGGGGCGAACCTCGGCTACGGCTCGGCCGTCAATCGGGCGGCCACCGAATACCTCGGCGACTCCGCGGCGGAGTTCTTCATCGTGGCCAACCCCGACGTGCAATGGGGGCCCGGCAGCATCGACGCGCTGCTGGAGGCCGCGCAGCGGTGGCCGCTGGCCGGCTCGCTCGGCCCGCTGATCCGCGACCCCGACGGCTCGGTGTACCCGTCGGCCCGCCACCAACCCAGCATCATCCGGGGTGGCATGCACGCCGTCGTCGGCCCGGTGTGGAAGTCCAACCCCTGGACCGCGGCCTACCGCCAGGAGCGGCTGGAACCCAGCGAACGTGCCGTCGGATGGTTGTCGGGCTCCTGCCTGCTGGTGCGCAAGGCCGCCTTCGACGAGATCGGGGGCTTCGACGAGCGCTACTTCATGTACATGGAGGACGTCGACCTGGGCGATCGGATGACGCGTGCCGGATGGCAGAACGTCTACGTTCCGACCGCCGAGATCCTGCACGACAAGGGTCACGCGACCGGCCGCGACCCGGCCCGCAACTTGGCGGCCCACCATACGAGCACCTACACTTTCCTGGCCGATCGGCATCCGGGCTGGTGGCAGGCCCCATTGCGGTGGTCGATCAAGTCCGCCTTGGCCGTCCGCGCGGGCCTCGCGGTGGGGAGTTCTCGGCGCAAGCTCGCGAAGGGACGGCAATGACGTTGGCATCGACCAGGAGCGCCCGATGAGTTCAGTGAACCCGGCCGAAGTCGACGCCGTCATCCTCGTCGGTGGGCAGGGCACCAGACTGCGCCCGCTGACGTTGTCGGCCCCCAAACCCATGCTTCCGACGGCTGGTCTGCCGTTCCTCACCCACCTGCTGTCGCGGATCGCCGCGGCGGGCATCCAACACGTGGTGCTGGGCACGTCCTACAAGGCCGAGGTGTTCGAAGCCGAGTTCGGCGACGGGTCCAAGCTCGGGCTGCAGATCGAGTACGTCTACGAGGCCGAGCCCCGGGGCACCGGCGGTGGCATCGCGAACGTCACGTCCAAACTTCGGTACGACACGGTGATGGTGTTCAACGGTGACGTGTTGTCCGGGCTGGACCTCGGAGCCATGCTGGACAGCCACGCCGCCCGCAAGGCCGACGTCACCCTGCATCTGGTGCGGGTGGGCGATCCGCGCGCATTCGGTTGCGTACCAACCGATTCCGATGGTGTGGTGACCGCCTTCCTGGAGAAGACGCAGGATCCGCCGACCGATCAGATCAACGCGGGCTGCTACGTCTTCGAGCGCGCGGTGCTCGACCGGATCCCCAGGGACCGCGAGGTGTCGGTCGAACGCGAGGTCTTCCCGGGCCTGTTGGCCGACGGGCTGAAGGTCTGCGGCTTCGTCGACTCGAGCTACTGGCGCGACATGGGCACCCCCGAGGACTTCGTCCGCGGCTCGGCCGACCTGGTGCGCGGCATCGCGCCCTCACCCGCCCTGGGTGGGCATCGCGGTGAGGAGTTGGTGCACGACCGCGCGGCGGTCGCGCCGGGTGCGTTGCTCATCGGTGGCACCGTCGTCGGGCGCGGAGCCGAGATCGGACCTGGCGTCCGGTTGGACGGCGCAGTG